>NZ_CP050305.1 GCF_014189535.1 Rhizobium lusitanum
GGCTCTCGTCCATTGCGTATGTTTTCGACAGATAGGGGATGCCGAGATGGCCATACGCGATGGAAAGCTGCTGTGCGGCCGCCTTCGCATCCATGCCGGCAATTCTCTGGCTGTAGATGACCGCGACAAGCCCGCTTCTGTCTGCGCCTGCCTGACAGTGGATAAGGATGGGCTTCGGGGCCGCGCGCAGGATATCGACTAGTTGATCGGCCCTCTCGGGCGTCATGATTTTCCGCGCCGACATTTTGAAGTCGATGTGTTCGATGCCCAGGCGTTGAGCCGTATCGACTTCCTGATTGTACCAGTCTGATTTCCCGTTCTCGCCGCGCAAATTGACGATCGTGCGAATGCCGTTCTCGCGCACGTAAGTCTCGATCTGCGTCGGCGAAAGTTGCGCGGAGCGATAAAGCTCGCCGGGGATGACGGCATGAAAATTGCCATCCCAGTGCAGCACGGCGAGATAGATGCCGAATGCCGCGGCCGGTGCGGCCAGCATTGCGGTCAGCAGGCCGGCTAGTTTCGCTTTGCGTGATCGCGGCCAATGCCATCTTGTGTTCGCCTTCGCCGTCGGCGTAACAACGGGATCTTCCGTTCGACGGAGAGCAGTGCCGACCGCTGCGGATGATCGACAGTCGATGCCAAGCACGGTCCTGATGCGGGAGGTCAGTTCGCCAAGGCCGAACGGCTTGACCAGATAATAGACCGCGCCGAGCTGATGGCTCTTCTGCCTGTCGGCGACGTGATCGCCGGCGGAGATAATGATCGCGGATGTCGCGGGTGAGCGTGTCCGTAAACGCTCCAGCAGTTCCAGCCCGCATCCGTCAGGCAAGCCAGGGTCGAGAAGGATCAAGGAATAGGAGGTCGTATCCATCGTACGCGTTGCCGCCTGGATATCGCCCACCCAGTCGATATCCCAGCCTTGGGCGGCGACGTGATCGCGCAAGGCATTCCCCAAGATCGCATCATCCTCGACCAATAGTATTCGCACGTCTATCCCCAGCTCGCAGACCTGCGTGATCCATGTCGTTCTTTGCTGACATGCACCTGAATTAATTTTTTGAATTATATTATACTAAAGTAACTAAAGGCTTATCTTTGTGATGTTGCGCGCAACCGGAGGACGGCTCACGAAAGATGCCGGGCATCAAGACAGCAGCGATCATCCGGGATCAGCAAAGCCCCCTCAGCTTATTGCGGCTCAAGAGACGATGCTGATCAAGGTAGGCTGTCCTACATCTGGGTATGGATGCTTGATACCGTCGCTCTGCCGGTTTTCGAGGTGAAGTAGTGGACCTTGACCTTCTCGCCAGCCCTGAAGCGTTCCACTTCGATCTGCTCCGGCAGTCTGAGCACTTTCCCGCTCATCAGCGTGATCGTGTCGGCTTTCCTGTCGACACTCTTGATCGTACCGGTAAGGCCCTGAGCAAGGGCCCCCGTCGACGATGCGACCGCAACGATGACTGCGGCGATGATGACTGATCTTTTCATCTTCTTGATCCTGTTCGAGTTGATGGTTTCAACAAGGACCTCACCGGTGTCAACGGCAAAGCCGGCACCTCGCGCGCTCAATCTTGATGGGCATGCCGAGGTGACCAGCCCAAGCTAAACGAGCTAATTCTCTGGCAGATTGCCTGGATCATACGGATGCGTAACCCCGTAAGACCGGACGCGCGTCGTACAGCCGTCGACGACAGACAGCGGTCCGTTCTTCACCGTAATTCTGCATCGGTCGGATCAGAAATCTTGCTGTGAAGGAACAATAGCGACCCTCGCTCGCATAGGCCCGACCTTCGACATCTCCAACCTTACGAAATCGTATCCTGGCGGCAAGACCGTTGTAGGGGCACTGCGCTAGATCGCTAGCCCACCGGCAAGAACATATTGCCGGCTGATCGACCGGGCCGCCGGCCTCGACGATTGCCCTGCGACAAAACGAAGGAATCTCCGATGAAAAAGCTTATCGCCGCCACGTTTATCACCGCCATCGCAAGCCTTGGATCCATCGTCCCCCAGGCCCATGCCGCAGCGGCCGCCCCTTGCGAGGATACGCTGAAGACCATGCGTGCCGCCAAGGCAACGGCCAAGCTCAGTGACGCCGACATGGCCAAGGTCAACGACCTCGAAGCCAAGGCGATCGAGCGCTGCAATGCCGACGACGATGCTCGCTCGGACAAGTTTCTGGCCGACGCGATGAAGATCATGGGCAAATAAACCCCAGCGAACGGGAGACATCCTATGACCCATATTCAAATGGACCCAGTTCAACGGAACCGGGTACCCGAGGTCACCGTCGAATTCTGGTTGATCAAGCTTATGGCCGTGACCATGGGTGAGACGGCGGCGGACTATCTTGCGGTCAATCTCGGTCTCGGCCTGACCGCCACATCCCTGCTGATGACCGCGATACTGGTCGTTGCCCTGGTGCTTCAGTTCGCGCAAAGGCGCTATGTTCCACCTTATTATTGGGCCGCCGTGGTTCTGATCAGCATTGTCGGCACGCTGGTGACCGACAATCTTGTCGATAATTTCGGCGTCGCGCTCCAGACAACGGCCATCGGTTTCACCATCGCGCTCGCCGTGACTTTCGCGGTCTGGTACGCGGCCGAGACGACGCTGTCGATCCACTCCATCTTCACGACACCCAGGGAAGCCTTCTACTGGCTGACCATCCTTTTCACCTTCGCTCTCGGAACGGCGGTGGGTGACCTCGTGGCGGAAGTCTTCGCGCTCGGCTATCTCACCACCGGTCTCCTTTTCGGAGGCATCATCATCGTGATCGCGGTCGCCTATTATGTCTTCAAGCTGAACGCCATCCTGGCCTTCTGGCTTGCGTATATCTTGACCCGGCCACTCGGTGCCTCCTTCGGCGATCTGCTATCGCAGCCGCGGGAATATGGCGGACTCGGTTTCGGCACGATCGTTACCAGCCTGCTCTTCCTGTCTACTATCATCTGTCTGGTGATCTACATGATCGCTGCTCAAGAACCTGATGATGAGGAACTCGACGCGCACGGGGAGATCTGACGAGTCGCTCGGTTGTACGCTGTTGTCCCCTCGTAGCCCTGACAGCGTAAACGGGCATCCGTCACCCCCGCGAATTTATTCGCCGCGGTTTCAACGTAACTCAAGAGATGGATCAGACGCGTCAGCGCCTGTCTGGGTACCGGAAAAACGACCATGACCCGAAAGCCGGGCCTATCCGTTCCGTTCGAGCCGGGATGCCCCAGCGGGTAAAGTGGCTCGGCAACGGCAAAAAACGCGGCTTACGAAACCGTAAAGTTCCGGAAAAAAGCCGGCGATGTTCACCCCATAAAAGCACGAGGCCCTGCCGCCGCCTTCATCGCCGCATCCGAGATGAGGAGGAAGCCGAGCCTGTGTAAGGAAAAATCGAGTGGTCGCGGAAAGTATATCATGAACGCTGACAGCCTTCGTCTGAACAGATCCGCCACCCTCGAAAACATTGCCCTCGAAAACCCTCCTAAAGAGATCCAGCTGGATTCAACCGGCCTTCGGCTGAAGATCTATCTCATCAATCTCGACCGCGCCGAGGATCGTCTCGCGTTTATGAGCGAGGAATTGTCCCGCGCAGGGCTGCTGTTCGAGCGGGTATCGGCGATAGACGGTCGTAATATCGCTTTCCCGATTCCAGAATTTGACGCGCAGGCATATCGCAGATGCCATGGAAGGCAGGCAAATCCATCCGAAGTGGGTTGCTATCTCAGCCATATCGAGTGCGCGAGACGTTTCCTCGCCTCGGGCGAACCACATGCCCTCATTCTTGAAGACGACCTGACCTTTCCGGAGGATTTCGGCGATCTGCTGCGTGCCTCGCTGAACGCGGCGGCGACATGGGACATCCTGCGTCTCTCGACGGTCAACACCGGCCGAAAATATCCCTTTGTGGACATTACGCCGAGGCGGTCGCTTGCCGTCGCGCTGACACGGGAGAAGGGGTCCGGTGCCTACATCATCAACAGGCGTGCAGCCAGATGGATGGTCGAAAAACTGGTGCCGATGAGGCTGCCCTACGATATCGCCTATGACCTTGAGCATTTCGCCGGATTGCGAGCGGTTTTCGTCGTCCCGGCCCCGGTCGACCAGATGACCAATTTTCCAACGCAGATCCAGCAAGGGCGCCGGCAATATCGGCTGCCATGGTGGCGTCGCCTCAGTATCTATCCCTACCGTGCCTGGTTTGAGGCATCACGCTTTCTGTTTCGGGCAGGAATGCTGCTGCGCTTCAGGTTGGTGAAATGACATTGCGATATTTACTCTTCTCGCAGTCGCCTGTCGCAATCAGAGGCCATGATGATTGGAGGAGCATCAAACCCTCTTGAATGCCGCAAGCCATGTTCGGCAACATCTCAACGCGATGCCGCAACATGAAAGACGTTTTGAAATCATAACGATGGCCCTCATCGGTCAGGCAATGGAGAATGAACATGGACGGCCCGGATCCTGTAAAAACCGACACGACATCAGGTGGCGGTAAGAGTGCGTTGGGAGCCGTTGCCTGCATCGCGGTTGCCGGAGCAGCTGTCTTCTTCGCATTGCCCGCAAACAAAGGCCAATCCGCGCCGCAGGCTGCCTCGTCCGCTCCCGCATCGGTGCCGGTCGAAGCTGCATCCGTTTCGACACAGGATGTTCCGATCGAACGGTCCGGCCTCGGATATGTCACGCCGCTCACGGCGGTGGACGTGAAAGTCAGGGTCGATGGGCAATTGCAGAAGGTGCTTTTCACCGAAGGACAGAATGTCACGGCGGGCGACGTCATTGCCGAAATCGATCCCCGGCCCTATGAGGCAGCCATCGACCAGGCGCAGGCCGCCTATCAGAAGGATATCGCTCAGCTCAATGCCGCCAAGATCGACGAGGCGCGCGCCAAGAAGCTGACGACCACGGGAAGCGGCACGACGCAAACCGCCGATACCGCCACGGCGCAAGTCGCTGTTATGGAGGCGACGGCCGCCGGAGAGCAGGCTGCGATTGAGACCGCCAAGCTGAACCTCAGCTTTGCCTCCGTCACCGCTCCGATCAGCGGCCGCGCAGGTCTGCGTCAGGCGGAGCAGGGCGCGATCGTCCACGCCAATGACGCCACCGGGATTGTTACCATCACGCAGATGCAGCCGATCGCGGTTCTTTTCTCCCTGCCGCAGGACGAGTTGCCCGATCTGGTTTCCGGGCAGGCTCAGAGCGCTCTTTCCGTTGCGGTGGACAGCCGGGACGGCGTCCGCCATCTGGCCGACGGCAAATTGTCCGTCATCGACAGCCAGGTCGATACGAGCACCGGCATGGTCAAGCTCAAGGCTGTCTTTTCCAATGACGACCTGGCGCTCTGGCCCGGAGAGCTGGTGAGCGCCCGTATTATTCTAAGGACCGATCGAGGCTCGACGGTCGTGCCATCCGCCGCCATCCAGAATGGCCAGACAGGTCCCTATGTCTTCATAGTGAAGCCGGACAGCACGGTCGCTACGGTCTCGGTGAACACCGGCCCAGTTGCCGCCGGCGTGACGACTCTTCTATCCGGCCCGAAGCCGGGAGATAACGTGGTGATCTCGGGCCAGTCGAGATTGACGGACGGCACGCTGGTCAAGGCGCGACCTTCTACGCCGCATGTGGCTGCCGCTGGAGATCAGGGCCAATGAGCCTTTCAGAGATCTTCATCCGGCGTAGGATCGGAACCTGCCTGCTTGCGCTCGGGGTTCTGCTTCTTGGCACCGTCGCCTATATGATGCTGCCGGTCGCATCGTTGCCGCAGGTCGATTTCCCGACGATCCAGATCGAGACCACGCTTCCCGGCGCCAGCGCCGTCACCATGGCGACATCGGTCGCAACGCCACTGGAAAATCAGCTTTCGACAATTGCCGGCGTGTCGCAGATGACCTCGGTTAGTTCCTCCAGCCGCACCAACGTCACCATGCAGTTCGACTTGAACCGCAACATAGACAGCGCTGCGCAGGATGTGCAGGCAGCAATCAGCGCGGCCAGCGGCCAGCTTCCAAAGGATCTCCCAAGCGCGCCAGCCTTTCATAAGGCCAATCCGGCGGAGGCGACGGTCCTAACCCTGGCCTTGACCTCGGACAGATTACCACTGACCGAACTCGATCATTATGCCGAAGACATCATCGCGCAGCAGATCTCCCAGATGGACGGTGTCGGGCTGGTGGATTTCCATGGGCCGGAACGCCCGGCGATCCGGGTGCGCCTCGACCCCGACAAAGTGGCCTCGCGTGACCTTACCATGGAAGACGTCCGCACGGCGATCGGACAGCAGACCTTGAATGCGCCGAAAGGATCGGTCACCGGTGACGGGCGGACGATGGTGCTCGACGCCACGGATCAGATCGTTGACGTGCCAGCCTACAAGTCGATGGTCGTCGCCTATCGCAACGGCGCGCCGATCTTTGTGCAGGATATCGGCACCGTACTGACGGCGGCGCTGGACTCGAACCAGGCCGCCTGGCTGCAGATGAACCGATCCGTGATGATCGACGTCCACAAGATGGCGGGTTCAAACGTCCTGGATACGATCCGGACCATCAAGGATCGGCTTCCCATGCTGCAAGCCTCTCTTCCGGCCGGCATCAAGCTCTCGGTCGTGGGGGATCGCACGCAGATCATCGATGCCTCTATCCGCGACGTCCAGATCACCATGCTGATCACGATCACGCTGGTCGTCATGGTCATTTTCTGCTTCTTGCGAAACCTGTGGGCCACACTCATTCCGGCCGTCACCATTCCGCTTTCCCTGGTCGGAACCTTCGCCGTCATGTACCTGCTGGGCTATAGCCTGGATAACCTGTCGTTGATGGGGTTGACCATCGCCGTCGGCTTCGTCGTGGACGATGCGATCGTCGTGATCGAAAATATCGTCCGCCACATCGAAGAGGGAAAGCCCAAACTGCAGGCCGCCATCGAGGGCGCCGGTGAGGTCAGCTTCACCATCGTCTCGATGACGGTGTCGCTGATCGCCGTCTTCATTCCCATTCTGCTGATGGGCGGCATCGTCGGGCGCCTCTTCCGCGAATTCGCGGTGACGGTAAGCGTCGCCATCCTGATTTCCGGCGTGGTGTCGCTTACCGTCACGCCGATGCTCTGTGCCTGGCTCATCAAGCATGAGCACGGGCGGCCGCGGGGGCCGCCTTTATCGCTGGTCCGAAGCGTTTTTCGATGCCTGCACGCGAGGCTATGGCTATGGCCTCGATATCGTCCTGCGTTACCGCCTGATCACACTGGCCATCACCATCGCGACGCTCGGAGCCACATTGTGGCTCTATGTGGTGGTTCCGAAGGGCTTCCTGCCGCAACAGGATACCGGCTTCATTCAGGGCCAGGCGCAGGCGGCAACGGATATCTCGTTCGACAATATGTCCGAGCGCATGCAGGCACTTGGAAAGATCGTGATGGCCGACCCCGCCGTCGACAATACCGCCTATTGGATCAACCCCAGCCCGTCGGCCAGCGTCGGCCAGGTGCAGATCAATCTCAAGCCGTTCGGCGAGAGAAGCCCGGCGCCTGAGGTGATGGCACGATTGAAGAAGGCGGTCTCCGGTCTCGAAGGCCTGACATTCGGCATGCAGGTCCGCCAGGACATTCAGGTCGGCGGGCGATCCGCCGCCTCTCAGTATCAGTACACGCTGCAGGGGCCAGACCCCGCCGAACTCGACAAATGGGCAGCGGTGATGACGAAGGCGCTGGCGGCCCTGCCGCAGCTCCAGGATGTCATATCGGACAAGCAGAAGGCTGCAAGCAGCCTCACACTGGACATCGATCGCGCGACGGCGGCGCGACTGGGCATCAGCATCGAAGCGATCGACGAAACGCTCTACGACGCCTTCGGGCAGAGGCAGGTGGCAACGCTGTTTACGCAGGTCAGCCAATATCATGTGGTGATGGAGCTCGACCCGCGGTTTGCACTGTCGCCGGAGGCGCTCGGCCATCTCTACGTCAGGTCGGCCACCACACAGAAGCTGGTGCCCCTCAGCCTGCTGGGTTCGCTGAAGACCGGCGTCATGCCCGTCTCGATCAACCATCAGGGCTCGATGCCCGCAACGACGCTGTCGTTCAACCTGAAACCGGGCATTGCCCTCAGCGACGCGGTAACGGCCATCCATGGCGCCGAGCAGACCGCCGGCATGCCGATCACGATCATTGGCTCCTTCCAGGGGACGGCGCAGGCCTTCCAGGATTCGCTGAGCAGCCAGCCGTGGCTCATTCTGGCCGCCGTGATCGCCGTCTACATCGTTCTCGGCGTACTCTATGAGAGCGCGATTCATCCGTTGACGATCATATCGACACTGCCGTCCGCCGGTCTCGGCGCACTTGTGGCGCTGAGACTATGCGGTCAGGATCTTTCGATCATGGGCATGATCGGCATCATTCTATTGATCGGCATCGTCAAGAAGAATGCGATCATGATGATCGACTTCGCGCTGGAGGCGGAACGGAACCAGGGATTGCCGCCGGTGGAAGCCATCCGCCAGGCCTGTCTGCTTCGTTTCCGGCCGATCATGATGACGACCCTTGCAGCGCTTCTCGGCGCCTTGCCGCTGGCGCTTGGGACGGGAGCGGGTGCCGAGCTTCGGGTTCCGCTCGGGATCGCGATCGTCGGTGGATTGATCGTGTCGCAGGTCCTTACCCTCTTTACCACCCCCGTCGTCTATCTGGCGCTCAACAGTCTGACGCGCTCGCGCACCTACGCCGTTTCGCATGCTTATGAGCTGGTTCGTCGTGCCAACATGGGCCGTGAGGCGGCAAATTCGAGATAGATTGGCCATTTGCCGAGGGAATAGCGGGACTTTACAGATGGGTAAGGTTCCGGCAAGGTTGTGGCAAAGGCTTGATCTTAAACCTCAAATCGCACCCGGCCGCCGAAGCTAGGGTATCGGAGGCCGGCTGGAATATGTTGAATATCAAGAGCATATCGTCGGTTGCGTCTTCTATCCTGAATTACCAGGACTTGCTAAACTGGATGGTGACGGACGGGCTCGCGTCAAAGCGATGTCATTTCACTGCCGGCATGGGGAATGGATTATTTCATGCGCATATTGCTCATAGAGGACGACATCAAAACGGCGGATTTCATCGCGCGCGGCCTGCGTGAAGCGGGTCATGTATGTGATGTATTGCCGGACGGGCAGGACGGACTTTTCCATGCCATCCGCGAGACCTATGATGTTTATGTCGTCGACCGGATGCTGCCGGGTCTCGACGGCCTGTCGATCGTGCGCTCGATGCGTGCGGCTGGCGTCAAGACGCCGACGCTTTTCCTGAGCGCGATTGCCGGCATCGATGACCGGGTGGAGGGCCTTGAGGCAGGAGCCGACGACTACCTCGTCAAGCCGTTCGCGTTCTCCGAACTTCTGGCGCGCGTCAACGCGCTTGCCCGCCGCCCGCCCGCGGTCGCCGAGAAGACCGTGCTGCAGGTCGCCGACCTGACGATGGACATGATGAAACGCCGCGTCACCAGGGCAGGGGTGGAGATCGAACTGCAACCGCGCGAATTTACGCTTCTGGAGGTTCTCGCCCGCAACGAGGGCAGGGTTCTCACCCGCACGATGCTCCTTGAGCGCGTCTGGGATTTCCATTTCGATCCGAAGACCAGCGTGGTCGAAACGCATATCAGCCGGCTGCGCGGAAAGATCGACAGGCCCTTTGACGTTCAGCTCCTTCATACGATCAGAAACACCGGTTATTCGTTGCATGCGCCGCGATAACATTCTGCGCAGCTCATCGTTTCGCCTGGCGCTGATCTTCTCGCTGATGTTCATCAGCGCCTTCATCATCACGGGCATGATCGTCTATCAGCTTGTTCGATGGGAACTCCAGCAGCGCCAGGACCAGACCATTCAGGAGACCTTTGCGGTGATCGCCGCGGCCTATGGCGATCAGGACATCACGGACCTGCTTGATACGGTGCAGACCTATATCAAGGCAGCCGGCGATCGCCAGCGCGTGTTCTCACTCGTCAATCCCTCGGGAAAGGTTCTTGCCGGCAATATCCCTGATCTCAAGTTTCCACAGGGTTGGAGCAACATCGATGGCGAAGAGATGCAACTGCCCGACGACCTGCAATACCGGATTTTCTCAGGCGCCGTTGACGGAAATCGCCTGACTGTCGGTCTCAGTCGACGGGAAACCGAGAACATCGAAGCAATCATGCTGCAAAGCTTTGGCTGGGCCTCCATCATCGTTTTGCTGCTGGCGATTTCCGGCGGCGGATTGATTGCGCTGCGCGTGCAACGGCGTTTCGGCGCCGTGCGAAGCACGATGGAGCATGTGGCGCGAGGAAACCTGAATGCCCGGATTCCGATTGTCGGACGTGGCGATGACGTCGATCTGCTGTCCCACGACATCAACGACGCGCTTGCGCGCCTCGCCGCCACGGTCGAAGGCATGCGGCAGGTCAGCGCCGATATAGCCCACGACCTGAAATCCCCACTCAACCGCCTCAAAATGACCATCGACGAGGCGCTGGCCAAGCAGGAGAGCGGCCAGGCGGTCATCGCTGAGCTCGAGGCCGCAAGCGCCGAGGCGGACCGCATCAACGAAACTTTCGAGGCGCTGTTGCGGATTGCCCAGATCGAGGCCGGGGCCCGCAAATCCAGGTTCGACAGCCTCGACCTCGGCAATATCTTGCAATCCCTTGCCGACATCTATTCCAGTGTCGCCGAGGATAACGGCCAGCAACTCAAAAGCAGCCTGGACCAGCCCGGCGCGATTATTTTGGGCGACCGCGAACTGCTGACCCAGATGTATGCCAACCTCATAGAGAACGCGATTCGACACTGTCCGGAAGGAACCGATATCGTGATCCGGAGCGAGACGAATGCCGAAATGATCACGACATATGTGGAGGACAACGGTCCCGGCATCCCCGAACAGGAGCACGGCAATGTCTTCCGGCGTCTCTACAGGCTGGAGAAAAGCCGCACTTCTCCCGGCAGCGGGCTTGGGCTCAGCCTGGTAAAGGCTATCGCCGACCTTCATAGCGCGAGCATTTTCATGGCGAACGTCGAACCTGGGCTGCAGGTCAAGATCGTATTTGCGAGGGTTGATCGATGAAGGCTGACATGCGCTGCAACGTATTCTCCATAAGCCGACCCATGTGTCTAAACCTGCACTTGGACGCGACGGTCTTCTTGCTGGCATTTACCGCCCTGCCGACGACACCCGTCATGGCGCAGCAGGCGGCTAAATCTCCTTCGGGCACCTGGGTCGTGACGCTGGGCACTACGGTGGAGTATGGGCCGAGCTACGAAGGCTCGAAGCGCTATACCTTCGGTGCCCTTCCGTCTTTCGACTTTTATCGCCTCGGTGAGGCCCCTGAATACAGCGCTCCGGACGACAATTTCGACTATACGCTCTTCGACCTCGGCGGCGTCGAAATCGGTCCCGTCGTCGGCTTGAGGGACGATCGCCTGGACCTCAACAATCTGCATATACAGAGCCAGCGCAGGGTGCGCTGGAATTTCGATGCCGGCGGCTTCGCACAATATTGGCTGATGGAAAATCAGCTTCGGTTGCGGACGGAAGTACGCCAGTCCCTTTGGGGCGGCGACGGTCTGGTCGCCGATCTGGCGCTTGATTGGTTTCAACCCGTTGGCGACAAATTGGTCCTGTCGGCGGGGCCACGCATGTCACTGGCAGACACCACCTACATGCGCAGCAATTTTGGAATCTCGGCGGGTCAAGCCGCAAGAAACGATCATGTCAGCGCCTTCGACGCAGCCGGCGGCCTGAAATCGGTCGGCTTCACGGTGGCGGCGACCTACACGATCACGCCCCAATGGAGCGTGCAGGTCTATGAGAAATATAACCGTCTGGTGGGCGACGCCGCCGACAGCCCGATCACGTCGCGGTTCGGCTCACCCGACCAGAATATGATCGGCTTTACCCTCAACAGAACCTTCAACGTCGATTTTTGAGGCACTGCGCGCTTCATGATCGGCGATGTCGTCATGTGGAATACAGGAATAGCGATAATGGCGCTGGCCGAGTCTGCCGGTGAAGAGTGTGATGCACCGGCGACCCTTCGCGGCGTCGAAGGCATTGAGTTATTGCAGGTCGCATCGCCTGTATCTGAAACGACCTGCAGGACTGCAATGGCATCGATCCCGACCGCAATCGACGTCGTCGGACATCATCGATGTCTCTGGAAAGTAAACCGAGGTCATGTCGAATGAGAAGCTGTCAGCTGGTGCGGAAAGGAGCCAGGTTGGCATATTCGAACGAACTGCGCCCTTTGGCGGTGGCGAAACGAAATATCGCACCGTTGGATGTACCATTGAAAGCTGACTGAAAGGTTGTCCGCGCTAGCCTCGCCAAGCTTCGAGGAGGAAGCTCATGCCGATGTGGCGAACAGCCGCCACCGGCATATAACGGGAGGAGACATCAATGCGTTCGACAAACACTCTATTTTATTCTGCGGCCCTTTCCCTTGCGATGACAGCGGTCTCGCTCGGGGCCGCGGCGGCGCAAGCGGCCGACAAGATTTCCATCATGGTCGGCGGCTATGAAAAGCAGATCTATCTGCCGGCCAAGCTTGCTGAATCACTTGGCTACTTCAAGGATGAGGGGCTCACCGTCGAGCTTCTCAACGAGCCCGCCGGCGTGGACGCGGAAAACGAAATGCTTGCCGGTGCGGTTCAGGGTGTCGTCGGTTTTTACGATCATTGCATCGATCTCCAAGGCAAGGGTAAATTCGTCGAGTCCGTCGTGCAGTTCAGCCAGGCGCCGGGCGAAGTCGAGCTGGTGTCCAGCAAGCATCCCGAGATTAAGTCGCCCGCCGATTTCAAGGGTAAGAGCCTTGGCGTTACCGGTCTCGGTTCGTCGACCAACTTCCTGACGCAATATCTGGCGGTCAAAGACGGCTTGAAGCTAAGCGATTTCACTTCGGTTCCGGTCGGCGCCGGCCAGACTTTCATCGCCGCCTTGCAGCAGGATGCAATCCAGGCCGGGATGACCACCGAACCGACCATCTCGCACCTGCTGAAAACCGGCGAAGCCAAGGTTCTTATCGATATGCGTACGATGGCCGGCACCAAGGCCGTCCTTGGCGGCACCTATCCGGCCGCCTCTCTCTATATGCAGACCTCGTGGATCAATGATCACAAGGCGGAGACCCAGAAGCTTGCCAACGCCTTCGTCAAGACGCTGCATTTCATCAACACCCATTCTGCCGCCGAAATCGCCGACAAGATGCCGAAGGATTTCTACATCGGCGACAAGGAAGGCTACGTGAAAGCGCTCGAAAACGGCAAGGCGATGTTCACGCCCGATGGCGTCATGCCAGAAGACGGTCCGAAGACCGTTCTTGCGGTTCTTTCGGCGTTTTCGAAGAACGTTCAGGGTAAGTCGATTGACCTGTCGAAAACCTACACGACGGCGTTCGTCAAGGCCGCCAAATAAGCCGGCTGTGCAAAGCCGCTTCCGGCAAAGACCGGAGGCGGCCTTCTTGGCAAATTGTCCGCCTTAACTGCACCGGCAAAGTCCTGGCCCATTGTAGTAAGCTTTGGCCCGCGAAATTCCCAATCTCGCGAAAATAATTTCTTTATACGGTCATTTGTTCGGGTCGGCGTTTCGAGCCGTTCTATAGGTGCGGCTGGCGAGCCCTCCAGATTTTTTGGACGGCGCCTTTACTCGTCCTCGAGTGCTGAGACGACCTGCCGCAACCCATTCGCGGTGGCAATGAAGCAGGGATGGACCTGGCTTTCTCGTGACCGTCGGATTTCCTGTCTGGTAAATCCAGAAAATGTTCCAATCGATCGGTGGAAGGAGCGCGCGCTAGGAACAATCAAGGGCGCTTGCGCTCAGCCAAGTTCATGTGCCTGTCAGTAAACTGGCGCATTGGTGTCCGCATGAATGGAGAACTAGGTTGCGGATACTGCTCGTGGAAGACAATATTCTGTTAGGTGATGCTCTTCAGGAGCATCTGTCGCTGATGGGATGGGATGTGACTTGGGTCACCGGTTATCGGCTTGGGGCGGATACTTTATGCCGGGTGTCTTTCGATGTCGTTTGCCTTGACCGGCGGCTTCCGGACGGCGATGGCTTCGACCTGCTGCGCGGCGGACTGATCGCGTGTCCAACCATCATTATGTCGGCCTTCGACCAACTGTCCGATCGGGTCGAGGCGAAACGATTGGGGGCCGCTGACTATCTGACAAAGCCCTTTCGTCTGGAGGAGTTGACGCATCGGATCAGTCTGTTGACGGGCGCAAATATCGACAGTGCGCGCAATCAACATACGTCTCGTCCGTAGATGCTGACAAACATTTTGCATTTTTCCGCAACCATTGTTCAGGCGCTTGTCAGGCACTTCCTGCATGTGATGGAAACATCACAAAGGAACGGCTCTCGACCAATGACTGTATTTCGAAAAGTGGTTCTCGCTACAATCGGCGGCATCGGAGTTTTAGGCGCGAGTTGCGCAGCCTATGCTGGCTTTTTGCAGGTCACCGGTAACTTTCATTCGGTGATCGATGGCCAGTTTTACCGCTCGGCTCAACCAACATCCGAGGAACTCGCCTCTTATGTACGGACACACGGAATCAAGACCGTCATCAATCTGCGAGGAACATATCCAGGTACTGCGTGGTATGACGATGAAGTCACAACGGCTCGGAGCCTCGGCATAACGCATATCGATTTTGGCATGTCCGCCTCGAAAGCTATTTCGCCTGAACAGGCGGAGCGACTCGTCGAGTTGATGGCCTCCGTACCGAAGCCCATCCTTATTCACTGCCTCTCGGGTGCTGACCGTAGCGGTTTGGCCGCCGCGTTGTATGTCAGGAAAATTGCGGGGCTGGATGAAGCTCGGGCCGAAGGCCAACTATCCTTCTATTATGGGCATGTGGGCATACCCGTGGTTTCAACTGCCTACGCCATGGATAGGAGTTGGGAGGATATCGAGGCACAGGACAGAAAACAGGCGCAGGCTGAGCTCGTAAACGGTGCCACCGTGCGATAGCGGCGGCAGCCGAGCGGCCGCGTATGTCAAGTGAATGCGTCCTATTGGACGATATCGCTGGCTTGAGATACCCCCCGCGCACGCTGGATCATAGACAACAAGATAAATTGAGATCGGACAATATCGTGCCGCAGGTTCAGGCTCTTGGGGCTACACATAAGCACGCTTTCATGCGCCTTTTTGTCGTTGGCGCGATCTGTGCGCTTCTTGATTTTGTGGCTTTCGTCGGGCTGGTCCGAGTTGGTATCGACCCGATGAAAGCTCACGTTTTGAGCTTCGCCTGTAGTGTTTCCCTATATTTTGTCTGTATCGCAACCGGGATCTTGGTGCGGATCGATACCACTGTGGACAGTGGTTCTCGTTTGCAGCAGTTGGTAATTTTCTTTTTCCTGAGGCTTTTGACGCTCGGTCTGAGAGGCGGCATTTTCATTGTCGCGCTGACAGCTTTCAATCTTCCTGTCCTTCTTTCCGGCGCCTCCGTCGTGTTTGCAACTGCTGCCATTGGTTTGTTGGGTGATACGCTTTTCTTGTGGCCGACCATATCTATGGAAAGGCGAAAGCTATTCGCAGCGGTTGGCATGATTATCTATCTTCTTTCACTTCGCCTCGTATTTCTTGGGTTCGCCAACCTTCTGCCGGAAGAAGCCTACTACTGGAATTATTCGCAGCATCTCGACATCGGCTATCTTGATCATCCGCCCATGGTTGCATGGTTGATCTGGCTGGGAACCACTCTCTTCGGAGATAATGAGTTCGGCGTTCGCATTGGCGCATATATCTGCTGGCTATTGACCGCCGGTTTTTCCTTTTACCTCGCGCGGAATCTTTTTGATAACGCGACGGCAATAGCTAGCGCTCTGTTGGTCGCCGTGCTCCCGTTTTATTTCTCGACCGGCTTTCTGATGATGCCGGACGCGCCGCTGACCGCAGCCTGGGCAGCCACGCTGTTTTTTCTGGAGCGCGCGCTCCTTGGCGAGAAGCGTCTTGCCTGGCTCGGGGTCGGCCTGTCGTTCGGCATGGGCCTGCTGTCGAAGTATACGATACTGCTGTTGGGGCCAGCAGCGTTGCTATTTGTTCTTATCGACCCAAGATCTCGGCGGTGGCTTGGTCGAAAAGAGCCATACCTTGCCGCTGCGGTCGCGGCCTTGTTATTTTCGCCGGTCGTGTACTGGAATGCCAATCACCAATGGATGTCCTTCGCGTTCCAGGGTTCGAAGCGCATGGGTGAGGCATTTCAATTTACTTTGCCGTCTCTCATCGTCAGTGTCGCTGTTCTCTTGACCCCCACCGGCTTCATTGCCGCCGCCGCCAGCCTGAAGACAAGTATCTCTGCAGTCCGATCACGACGACCGGGCATGGCGAGGGCGCTTTTCATATTCCTCTTCACGCTTGTCCCCCTTAGCGTCTTTGTTCTCTTCAGCCTTCTCCACGAGAATAAACCAAATTGGACCGGTCCTCTGTGGCTAGCGGTCCTGCCCTCGATCGCATCCATGCTTGTCGGAGCAGAGGGAAAAGAGCAGTGGCCGGGAAGGCGCTTGCGACGCGCCTGGATACCAACGATCGGGATTGTAACGGCGGTCTATGCGGCGCTTTTTCATTACGTGGTTCTGGGTTTTCCCGGGGTCGGCTACATTCATAACATCCGCACATTGCCGGTCGCGTGGAGCGAATTCGGCCAAGCGGTTGGTGTTGTTGAGGCAGCGGTAGCCAAAGAGAGCGCGGCTCCCGTCGTGCTGATCGGTACGGACAAGTATTTCCTTGCCAGCGAAATGGCCTTCTACACGCGCCAAGCGCAGCGCGTTCAGCACAATTCAATAGGGCAGAGCGCAATCGGTGGCGACAGTCTGATGTACGACGTCTGGTATCCCGCCGAAACGGTGCAAGGAAGTACAGCAGTGCTCGTTTCTGTAAAAAGAAACGAGTTGCAGCAAGATGACATCCCTCAATACTTCTCACGCCTGACCGACATTCAAGAGCAGGTCGTACGCAAAAATGGCGCCGTCGTCGGGAGCTTTTATTATCGCGTTGGTTATAATCTTGGTGGTTGCGAGAGTGCTGGCATGCACTGTGCATCGCCTTCTGGAAGCTAGGCATTTCCTGCGCCGGCTACATGTTCGGCGAACGGAGAGATATCGAATTTGCGCGCAAATTCAGCGTATTGTCAGGTGATCGTGGCATATTCGTCAGATCGACGTCGCTCGGGCGTTATGGCGGACCAATGAGCGACGAAGGTTCGTAGAAGGAAGCTGGATTCATGAGCCGCTCAAGCGGTTGCATGTGTTCTGCTTGAACCTTCCGCGAACCTTCGTCGACATCACTCGCCCTTCCTTCCATGGAATATCAGACGAATATGACTTCATCTCATGTGGCTCCCTTCGGCGTATGGCCTGAGGCTTTGGCGCTCGCACAGAGCGAAATCCCGCGGCAAGACGGCGTTGAGCTCTCCATCGTCATTCCGACTTTCAACGAGCGCGAAAACATTATCCCGTTGGTTGAACGTCTTCGGACGGCGCTTGTCGGCGTCGCATGGGAAGTGATTTTCGTTGACGACGATTCGAGCGACAAGACCGTCGATGTCGTGCGAAGCCTTTCCCTTGGCGATCGGCGCATCCGAGGGATACGGCGGATCCATCGGCGCGGACTTGCCGGTGCATGCCTGGAGGGTATTCTCTCGACGTCGGCGCCGATCGTTGCTGTTATGGATGCTGATCTACAGCACGACGAAACACGGCTGGTGGCAATGCTTGCCATGATACGTAGCAATCGGACCGATCTGGTTGTCGCAACGAGATATGGCGGCCAAGGTTCATCGGAGCAGGGGTTCAATCGCATTCGCCAAGCAGGAAGCCAGATGGCCATCCGGATTGCAAAGCGTTTGTTGAAGATCGAGACGTCAGATCCGATGAGCGGGTTTTTCATGGTCAAACGCGCGCTGATCGAGGAGCTTGCTCCGAAGCTCTCGCAGCAAGGCTTCAAGATCCTGCTCGATATTATCGCCTCATCGCCGGCTCCTCTGAAACTAGGGGAGATTTCATATGTGTTTCGGCCAAGGATTCACGGCGAGAGCAAACTGGATGCATCGGTGGTAGTCGAGTATCTCGGGCTCCTCATCGCAAAATGGTCCGGCGACATTGTTTCTTCCAGGATGCTATTGTTCGGCATGGTCGGCCTGAGCGGCGTTGTCGTTCACCTAACCACGTTGCGGCTGTTCCTGCTTGGGGGACTGGCGTTTCCCGTCAGTCAGGCGATCGCCATGCTGATCGCGGTCATCTCGAATTACACGCTCAACAATGCCCTCACATATAGAGATCGACGCCGCCGAGGCGTGCGGTTCCTAACAGGCTTGATGTTGTTTTCGGCATTGTGCAGCATTGGGGTTCTCGCAGGTACCGGCGTGTCGTCCCTTTTTTACAGCCGGGAGCCGCAATGGTGGCTTGCCGGCCTGGCGGGAGCCGTCATTGGCGCGGGCTGGAACTACATCACCAGTTCCATGATTACTTGGCGGCGTGCAGGTTGATACACCCTGTGCGATGATAAGAAGGCTTCTGTCGAGGAAGCTACCAGCCCGGAGCGGTCGGACCGAGAGAAGCGACACGCTTGGCCGCGCGAGGTGAGTGACGCTCATGCTTTCCGATCCGTCGGCATTGTCTCGACGCTGTGGCTAGGTGGGATTGCAGCCGTTCGACAGGATGTCCTTTCGGGCGCCATCCACTTTCAGCACGACATAAGACTCGATGACGCGTTTGCCGGCCTGGCGATTCAAAATGCCGAGGGGAGCCGACGACTGAAAGCAATTCATATAATGTCCCAGTCTGTTTTCGCTTATCCGCACCACGAGCAGGCCCGGCTTCTCG
This sequence comes from Rhizobium lusitanum, assembly GCF_014189535.1. Lineage (NCBI taxonomy): Bacteria > Pseudomonadati > Pseudomonadota > Alphaproteobacteria > Hyphomicrobiales > Rhizobiaceae > Martinezella > Martinezella lusitana. The sequence goes on from NZ_CP050305.1 coordinate 18,826, forward strand.
ATCAGAGAAGCATCGGGCGTTTCAAAGAAGAAGCGTTGCCTGTCGACGATTTGTTGGACAAGCCGTGATCCCTTGATCTCGAAGGCAAGCTCGCCCGTTAGCCCGTAGTCGGTCGTTGCGATCCAGCCAGCCCCTGATCGCTGGCGCATGTCCTCGACTTGCGTAGAAAACTCACGCCAGCCCAACACATTGTCCGCGGGGCTGCCCCACGGAAAATGCCTGCCGAACGGCGTCGCGAAACAGAGCAATACCAGGGATGACAGGCCAATGCCCACCGGCGTGACCCAATATGAGAGCCGCCTGAGATGCGTCACGCCGGATGCACGGTTAGCAGCGACCGCAGCAAGTATTGCCAGTGCCGGATAAGCTGGAGCAAGCCAGTTCGCGTGAACACGATCATGCAGCGCGTGAATTGTCATATACGCGACAATCGGCCCGTTGAGTAAAATCAGAAAGGTAAGAGGGCTGGATATAATCTTTCGAGGCTCCCGCGATAAATGCCAGATCGCAACCCCGACGAATATCGCGATTACCGGATTGAGCAGGCCGAGCTGACCGGCCAGGAATTCGGCAAAGAAGGAAAGGCCCACATGCTGATCCGCAAGACGGCCAAACTGCTTGGCAAAGGAGATCCAGCCGTGCTCGGCATTCCAGATCAGGACCGGGCTGAAGGCGAGAATTGCCACACCACCGCCGAGCAAGGTCCACGGGCTCGACCGCCACGGTCGTGCCTTGGGGTCTATGACCAACCAGAGCAGAATTCCCGGCCCCAGGAAAAGATTGGTGTATTTCGAAACGCAGCCCAACCCCGCCAACAGGCCAATCAGGAGCCATAATCGAGGATTTCCCGTACGCCGAAGTCGCGCAAGGACCCACAGTGTGAGAGCCCAAAACATGGTAGAGGGTGCATCCGGTGTCGCGAATATCACTGCGAGACCGATGAGAAGCATCGCGTTCAGCCATATGGCTGCCATCCGCGCAATTCTGTTGTCGTCAAAGAGCTCGTCCGCAATGCCGTAGACGGCCATCGACGTGACGAAGACCGAAACGACCGCAAGGGCGCGAACTCCGAGAAGGGTATCTCCGAAAATATGGGTCGATATCCATATCCACCAAGCGATCATCGGTGGATGGTCGTAGTAGCCTGCCGACGGTACGCGCGACCAGAGCCAATAATAGGCCTCGTCCGGAACAAGGTCGAATTGGGCCGTTGCCCATAGTCGGAAGAGCGTGAGTGCCGCAATGGCAAACATTGCGCTCAACCATGGCGGCCACTTTCGAACGCGGCGATTATCGTCCACGATAGGTAACTGCGGAGCTTGTTATCCCTGACCACATGAGCGCAACGATAGAGGGTTTAACTTACAGCACGCTTAAAAAGTAACGTCCAAAGCGTGTTTTGATTTCGTTTAGAAGAAGGCGGCTCGCTTTCCAGGCTGAAGGCTGTTGCTCATTGAACTGGCGCCGCCTGTTTTCTTTCTAGCAAGCGAATTTTCAGCTGGCATGCCAAAGCGAAAGCCGCAGTCAGAATCGACAGGCTTTCGCCGCTTGCGAGGCGGTTGTTTGAGTTGCTTAAAATCGTAAGGCTAAAGAAAATCAGGATGATGAAGAAGGCGTGCATCGCATGTTTGGGAATGATCGCCAGATATGCCGCCCGATAGACGCTGCAACAGAAGCACGCCAGCATGGCGGCAAAAATCGCCGCCCCGAAGAGACCGTATCGGATAAGGATCTCAAGATAGCCGTTGTGCATGAAGGTATATTGGACATGGGAATAATGGGTGTGCGGCCAGAGTTCGAGCCACTCGCTGCCCCAGCCGAAGACGGGAGCGGCGGAAAACAATTCCCAAGCGTTCGACCAGAGTTGAAGGCGCTCGTTCATCGAGATTGGCGTAATGGCGCTGTCGATCGTTTGTGCAACGGCGCCACCTACCTGCTCCCTCGTGCTGGCGTCTTTCAGCATCGAGATGGTGGAGGTGATCGTCGGTCCTGCAGTCCGATAGAGGTTGTCCCGCACGGTATAAATGCCAAGGGCAAGCAGGGCTGCGATACAGATGATCGCCGGAGCCGCTATCCGCAGTTTCAAGTTGCGCATAACGAAGAACCCGAGCACGGGCAATACCGGAACGAGCGAAAGCCAGACACCCTTCGATTTTGCCCCGTATATGCCGATGAGGCAGAGCGCCCCGATTAAGGGGGCTACGATAGAGGCGTAGAACCGTATTGGGCATTTGTCGGCGCCTTCCGTGAGGTAGTAAAGCAGCCAGAATACCGCGCCGATGAATAGCATGCCGCAACAGACGGCCCCATGGATCTGATTATGCTGGATAAGCGGGGTGACGGTCTCTCCCGCAAATATTGCGCCAAGGCGCAAATGCAGCACGAGGATCGCTAAAGCCAACCCGAAATGGATCGCGATGAGCCGTTCCAAGTGCGGCCAGCACTGGAACAAGATAAATGCCAGGGGGGAAATGTAAGGGGCATCAGGAAAAGCACCTCGTGATCGCCTATCGGGTGATCCGCCTGAAGCACAAACTGCAAAACATATCTCAGAAGCGCGTAGACACCCCATGCTATGCACAGCCAGCCCCGCCAGTCTATCGACGGTCTCGGGGTGGATCGCGCGTATCGAAAGAGCGACAAAAATACGAGCAGCGCGCCGGCGTAGCGGTAGGCATAGCTTTCGACCAACGACGCAGACATGACGACCAGCCAAAGTGCCGCTGCGAGAGGAACCCATATTCTTTCTGAATGTCGGGCGAAATTGAAGGCACGGACTTGGACATTCATGTTCTTCGCCTTTGTGAGTTCAGCCGCTCACTATTGTGTTCACCGCCGTGCGCGGTGCTATGTCCTACCATCCGGAAATGCCACGGCACGCGATATCGCGACCTGCGTTATCGGCGATCGAAACTGCCGCTCGAGCGCTCGTTTCGCACATTCCCATCCGTAGCCGGCCCATGGATAGCGGCCCGTAACATGGAGAAATGAAGCCGAAATTAGTCGCGAAAAGGAAGTTGGAATGCCAGCGAAGATTTTGCCGCGAAGAAACCGGTGATAAGGTTGGCCAAGGAGACGGATATCGCGGCAACGCGTAGCGAGGCCGACCGATTGCCCGGATCGAATCGCTTTTTGTATCGGAATCGGCAATCATTGCGCCAAAGATGGCCACACCAACCACGCCTAACGACTGCTTCGCTCAGGACATCGGTCCGGAGGCAATTCCAGCGTCTTGTTGTACAGCCGACGATAGCCGCGCCCCAATCAGGCTGACTTCGTCGTCGACCTCTAGCCGTCAAACCGCCTCCTAGTAACGCTCCGCGGCTACATTGCCGTCTCGATTTTCCGCAATAGCAAGCCGTCGCCTTGCGCCATCGACAATCTGATGTGCCAGCACGTTGTAATGCCCATCGAAATGATGACCTCCGGAGGTTTTGATGAGCTCGCTTCCCGTACCCTGGAGCTTTAGGCAGGCGCTGTCCGTTTCCAGTGCTCCGTAAAAGCATTGTATCATCGGCGCCTGCATTTTCCCTATGTCCGGCAAGGTTGGGCCGTCGCCAGAGCTGCTGCCAAGAAATGCGCCCACGGAGATCTGATAGCTTACCGTATTTGAGATACCAAGAAGCGATACCTCCACGATCTTTTTCTTGTCGCTGACCGGCAACAGATCGTAGGCGCTCGGCAAAATATCGGCACCAAAAGAATAGCCCACCAAGATGACATGATCGACACCCCAGATCTTCGCATAGGTGTCGATGATGCGCGCCATGTCCCTCGCTGTTTCATCAGGTTTCTTTCTCGACCAAAAATACCGAAGTGAATCGACACCAACGGTGGGAACGCCTTCCTTCTGAAAGACATCACCTATTGATTTATCGATGTCTCTCCACCCGCCATCCCCCGAATAAATAATCGCCATCGTTCCAAAGCCGGGAGCTGTGGGCAATTGTACCAGCGGCAGATCGCCGACAGAATGATCGCTCGGGACCGTCACGCTCAGCGCTCGGTCGATAGCGGACAATACCGCCTGGTGAGGGGCTTCGGTGACATCCTTGGTCTGGACCGCGAAGCCTTGCTTTTTCAATTTTAGCGTATGGGCACGACCATCATCCGGCGCTGCTTCCGTGTAGATGACATCAACCGGGTTTTTGAGGCCGTGTGGTGACAAACCATAAATCGCACCGCCACTAACCGAGAGGCGTGGCGCATCCGTGCAAAGCGGCTTGAGCAAGGGAAGCGTTATCGTCGGATCGATAGCCACCGTCCGCTTGATGGTGGCATCGGGAGTTTGAGCGGCGATGGCGAGAGCGAGAGCCCCGCTCGTTCCCATGCCGGCGATGATTGGGGACTGATACTGGCTGTCGCCGATGGCCCGCTGTATCCGGCGGCTCAAAGCCTCGATATCGGAAATAAGATATATGCAGTCATTGGCTGGGCGTGCATTGAGCGCACCAAGGAGTACCTTTGTATCGATGCCGACGACGATCACTTGCTTGCTTTGCAAATTTGCGGCGAGAATATCCTCGTCGGCTCCCCAACCCGCCTTATCGGAGAACAGGAATACTTCGCCGCGGACGGGGCCGGTCGGCAAAATAATTCGCGGTTTGCCCAAAATGCCTGCATCTATCGGGACGTTCGATAAAGCGGGATTGCTGTCTGTAAACACAGCCGCCGCGCATGAGAAAAGCGCCAGAAAAACCAAGATATACCGTCTCACTTGCGCACCATACCCTTAAAGCCACCACTCACTAATGCTGTGATGTCGGCGAGTGCGAGGGCTGGGTTGGTTCCGTTTGAAACCGCGAGGTATCGCGACTGCCATTGCGGCTGAAATTTTGCCTTGAAGGCCCTTAGGCCGGTAAAATGATAGAAGCGCTCTCCATGCTTATAGACGACGCGCGCGATGCGATGCCAAAATGGTGCGGCAGGACTGTTCGACAGTCCGGAAAGAGGGGCCATGCCGATATCGAACGAAAGATAGCCCCGGCTTTGCAGGCAAAGCATCAGGCAGACGATGAGATATTCCATCGTTCCAGGCGGAGCGTCTGACATCGAGCGCATCAAGTCTATGGTCACCTGTTCTTTAAGCGATGTACGCAAGATCGTTGCAAAGGCGATGATCCTGCCATCGCGTCTAACGACAGCGACTGGTTGTGCACAGACGTAATCGGCGTCAAAGGCGCCAAGAGAGAAACGCTTCTCGCGTGATCTCTGTGCTGCAAGCCAGCAATCGGAAATTTCCCGTAAACTGTCGATTTCTTCCGCTGCCTCATGAGGTTCCAAGAAGACGAATGACAATCCATCTCGCTGCGCGCGATTGATTGCATGCCGTAGGCTTGCACGTTTTGCTCCCTCCAGATCAAATGTTTGCAAATCGATATGGGCCGATTCACCGATCTTGTAGGCTCTCAGGCCGGCGTCGGCATACAGGGAGAGATTCTGCGGTTGGACCTGATAAAACACGGCTCTTCCGCCTGCGCGCTGCGCCATCTCGACGAACTGCCAAATGAGACTCGCAGACGCGTCCTGCGGTCCGACGGGATCGAAGAGAGCGACCCAGGAAAGGCCACGACGGCTGAACATGATGAAAGCCCGCCGATCGTCTGAGAATAAGACCATCTTGTCGCCCATCCGTACGAGATTAGCATCCGGATAAGACTGGCTCGCGACGATCGCCGTTGCCTCATCTATCTCTGCCTTGGTGGGGTAAGGCGCCTTGCCCTTCGCCGGCCGCAGCAGCGACCAGCCCGCCAAGGCTCCAGCTCCGATGATCAGGCCAAGCAATGCGCGAAGGCTCCGAGGTGCCTCGTCGGTGAACTCGAAATCCCACCACAATCCATTCTGGTAGTCGACGTCGCTGTAAACAAGGAAAAGCACAACAGCGGCACTCATCAGCACTGTCGCGATCGCCCCCAGCCAGGATGCGGAAAGGGGCTGATGCAGTAACGATGCGGGGCGGGAAAACTGGTGTCGCGAAGCGAGCAAGGCACCGAGCAAGACGAGCAAGACGGCCGATTCACTTAACGCAATCGCCTTTAGCAGCGAAAGCATAATCGCCGCGCCGACACTTATGGTCGCCGCCCACCAGGCGCCATCCAACCGATGTGCCAATCCGCGCGCTATCACGATCAAGCCGAGGCCAAGGACACTCTCGAGGAAATGGGCACTTTCGACAATCGACAGCGGAAGGTATTCGGCAAGCAGGTCGAGCCTCGCGATCGAAGCTGGCGTTACGCCGGAAAGGATCAGAGCAACACCCATTGCAAAGGTCAGTACGGAAAGAACATTGGGTGATAGACGCACCCCGACTTTGGCCAACCATGAGGCCCGCTTCGCCATTTTGCTGCGTTGGAACTCGGCAGCCCCCATCAATCCAACCGCCAGGAGCATGGGAAGGCCGTAATATATCAACCGGTATAAAAGCAGAGCGGAGAACACCTCGCCCATTGGGGACGTCCGCCCTAACACGGCGACGATCACAGCTTCGAATGCGCCCAAGCCAGCCGGGACATGGCTTGCGACGCCAAGCGCAATCGCGACGGCGAAAACGGCTATGAATGCCGGAAAGCCGACGTCCGTATGAGGCATGAGGACCCAGAGGGTAGCCGCGGCACTGGCAACGTCGGCAACCGTGGCGGCGAACTGAACGAGCATGATTCTGGGCTGTGGAAGCGCTACAGAACGGCCGCGCCATAGGGGCACTGAGCGGCCGGAGGCGGACAACGTGAACACGGCCGCCAAGCCGATCAGAAGGCCGCCGCCCATCATCGTGAGTGCTTGGGGAGAAATGCCAATCGATCCGGCGATATCCGCCGGATCCGACACAAGTCCAACTGCCATCACTCCGGCGAGGCCAAGGCCAAAAGCCAGCGTAATATAGGCTATGATATTTCCGATATCGGCGGGCTTGAGGCCAAGCCTCCGATAGTAGTGATATCGGATCGCGCCGCCTGACAACGGACCGTAGCCAACAAAGTTGCCCACGGCGTATGCGCAAAATGATGTGCGAAAGACGTCGGCAGCTGGGAGCCGAAGCCGTAGGTGCCAGAGAGCCGAAAAATCATAAATGCTCAGGCAAACAAAGCTTAGCAGAGTCAAGCCCATTGCTGCTGCGATATAGTATGGCTGCGTCCTGAAAAGACTGACGGCTATATCCTCGAAACTGACGTTTCGGATCGATCCCGAGAAGGACACCCATAAAACGACAAGAATGGCGATGCCGACGGCCAGGGGAACAATTGGCTTCAAGGCGTATATCAGCTTTCCAGTTAAAGCTGGCGTCGCGATGTCATGGTTTATCGTGGAAGGACGTTCGGGGATGGCCAATGTGGTTTCCACTACCTTATTCATTGATTCGACACTTCTTTTTCGATTGCCTCCGTCTGTTGGCCGTAGCCGTTCGAAACGGGCAAGCGCGATCAGAGCCACCTGAGTTGTGAGCGATTTCTCTCTTTCAGGAGGCTTGAAACTTAAATGGCAAAGCTTTCGGCGTAGTGGCTGGTTTTATACCGATCCGTAAGGTCTGGGCCGGATGAATATTCAATGGCAGATCAATCGTCCGAAATCGAATAGCGGCTCGGCGGTTCGAATCTACTCAAGAGCACGGGCGTTCTTGTTACCTGCCAAGCATGAACGGGAAAAGCGGGACGCGGATCTGCTGCGTCAACTCGACGAGATTAGGCAGACGCAGGGATTGTCACGGCGCGCGCGTAGCGCGATTCTGGATCTCCGCGAGCAGCCTGATCGAGTTGGTAGCTTTCTGGGCGCTATGGTCCAAACACCATGTTCTGGAATGGTGATTTTTCGCTTTTCTCCTGCCTAGCCCTGTGACGCGTCCCGCCTCGGCAGAGATTTCGCGTGGGCTGCCGCTTCACCGGAATAGGGGAAGTCTTCCCCGAGTTGACGGTCGCCCTCGTAGACCTTGAAGATGGTGCCATCGACTTCAACAATCTTATAACCGTTCACGTATTCGATCTTCGGCGTTTTCCAACTCATTGCGAGCTCTCCTTCTTGATGGCCGGCATTTCACTGCCCGGGTAGGTGATGACGGACACCCCATACTCACCCGTTTAACAGGTACTTAGACAAAGGCCTATTTCTCTGAAGCCGGGCCTGCGGGTCGTTTCCGTTCAAGACCGCCATTTCCTGCTTTCGTCGGAACGACGTGATCGGAAATTCAAATACGCTCAAGGTGAATTACATCATTTCGGCTGGATCCGCAGCGCGCATCGCATCGAACACTTTTGCATATAGGCACACAGCTCGCCAGGTGCGGGCGAGAAACTGGGGAATATGCGAAGCGAGTTTTTTCTAGGTCTTAGGCCCGCCGTTGGGGGAGCCCAGGACCTGCCGGCCTTGGGATCAAAGGCAAGGCGTAGGATGACGTGGCCGCGACAGTCTGCCCAGAGGCCAGAGGGGAGGGAAAGCCGACCGTTCGTCCAGCGCCAAGCGCAGTGCTCAGCCTCCTCCTCAGGGTAAAAGCCCGCAATCTCGTCGAGCGAGACCCGGCGGTCGACGCGGAGGCCGTCGAAGATGGTGAGGCCATGGACCGAAAGACCGAGTGCCCGTCCGTCATGGCTTACGCCGTCATCGGCCGGGACCCAGGTGCGCGAGGCAAGTATGGCCTCCTCGGCATCGGCGGGGAAGATGAACACGGCCAGATGGTCATCGAGCGTCGGCTCTACGCGCCGGCCGTCCACGATGAGGTGCGGGACCATCCCCGTATCGCGGCGCCAGCCCATTGATTCAGCGCGGGCGTTTAGACGCTGACGGATTACCGCCACCACCGCGCCGCCTTTCACGAGCGGCCTGGCGTATTGGTCGACGATGGCCGGCGTCCGTTCCCCGACCGGAACACGGGCAAACCAGAGGGTGCCGCCATCCAGGCAGCTTTCGCAGCCGAGCCCCTCGACCAGGAGCACCTCGTGGCTTTCCAGCTCGAGATGCCAATAAGTGACTTCATCGACCTCAACTATTTCAACCGTGGCATCATTGATCAATTGGCTGATCGGGATCAACACCTCGTCCAGCGCCCGCACGCAAACCGCATGGCCCGGTGACAGCTGCAGGTCCCGTCGGGGAACGTCGCCCGGAAAGGCTCCCGCCTTAATGTGAACTGGGCAGTGCTCGCGGGCTGGCTTGCGGATCGTCTGCGACTCGATCCTGACGACAAGTCGTGCGTTTCCGGCGGCGGTCATCACCATGTCACCCACCGCCAAGTCCTCCACAGCGATTTCGCCGCGCGGGGTGCGGATGCGCGTTCCAGAAACGAAGCCGGCCGGCACCTCGGACATGAGCGCCATGACGACTTCGCCATTGCCGATCTCGTAGGCCATCATCGGACAACCCCTGACAAACTGCTAGGCCGTTGAGACCAGCGTGTGGCGGATTCCAGTATCCCCTAGTGGTCCAGTTCGTGGACTAAGAGCTGGAACCCTGCCTCATAAGGCTGCGATACTCACCGACTGAGGACGGCAGGGCACGTGGGGTCATGCGGCTTTACTGGCTTGTTTCGGGGCGATCGCCTCGGCGCGGCAGGCGAGGCGTTCCCTGATGGCTTCGACGATCAGGCCGCCATCAACGAACGGCCGGGCGTATTGGGTCAAGCTCTCGGCGACGCGCTGAGGATCGACTTTACCGAAGCGGCCATGCGCACGGCCGAAAAAGGCGCGGTTGTCGGCGTCCATGTAGCTCTCACAAGGCATTGCTTCGGCGAGCAACACGTCGTGGCTTTCAAGCTCCACATGCCAATAGGTCACCTCCGGAACCTCGATCCAGTCGATCGTCGATCCGTTGACCAGCTGGCCGACGGGCACGAATACCTCGCCAGCCATGTCGACGCAGACCGCGTGGCCGGAGGAGAGGAAGAGGTCACGAACGGGAAGGTTGTTGCCGAACGCGCCGGCCATAACCCGCACCGGCCAGGCTGCTGGCGCCGGGCGCTCGATCCGGCGGTGGCCGATCCAGACGATGGGTCGTGCCTTGCCCGAGGATGTCACGGCCAGGCCACCGACGCGAAGCTCCTCCACCGCTATCTCGCCGCGCGTCGTGCGGATGCGTGTGCCGGAGACAAAGCAGGGCACTTGGTTAGTGGTGATGGTGTTGCCAGAGATCACGAAGTCGGCGGTATTCACGCTCGGATCGAAGTTGATCGTGAATGTTCCCGCACTTGTGTTGAATATGGCGGCGTTGCCGACGATATCGACCGAATTCACCGTGCCGGTGCCGCTATAGGAGATGATGTCGCCGGCATTGAAGTCCGTGATAGTGCCGTTGAAGGGCTGCGAGAACTGGAACGTGCCGTTATTGGTCGTACCTAGATCGACGGTCAGGCCCGAGGCGTCGGCGCCTCCCACGAACTGGCCACCATTCCACTGGAATGTTCCATAGTTGGAGAGGATGATGGTCCCGCTGGCCGAGGTAAGGAAACCGCCGGCGATCAGCGCGCCACCGTTGACGGTGATGGGACCGATCGCCGAGAGCGTATTGGGGACCAAATTGAGGTGGGCTCCGCCGATTTCGAGCACGCCCTCGATCGTCATGCTGCCCCCGGCGTTCACCGTAAGGGCGGAAGCTCCCACAAAGTCTATCGAGCTGACGTCGACCGAGCCGCCGTTGACCGTGGCCGTATCTACCGCCCCAGGCGTCCCATTGGGCGACCAGACGCCGGCGCCACTCCAGTCGCTGTTGGTCCCATTCCAGGTATAATTCGTCATTCACCCCTCCTGAGTGGCTCCATCGCCTTTGTAGCCCTTGGTGGTATTAACTTCACACACAGTACTTTCAGTTTAAACTGCGCAATCAAAAGTAATATTTCCACAAAATACGCCTATGCAAGCAACTGCCTCGAAGGTGGTGGCTTGGCGGGGAGGACTTGTATGTCGCCTCCCGGAATTGTGTCCGATCTGCCGGCTTCAGTCCGTGGGTTAGGGTCGCCGGGGAAAGTATAGATGGCCATGATTGCACTTTGTTCCGTTACAAAGTTACTTGCCTTCGGCTACGCGTAACCTAACCCACCCCCTTGTTCAAGTGAATATATATTGTAGGTCTAAAATAACGTTCATTTAATAAACATGACGTGTCGGTTGAAGGGTACGTCCTAGTGTCCACACGCGTTCCGGCTACCGCTTGCTTGGATAATACGGATGCGTAACCCCGCGAAACCGGACACGCTGTCATACAGCCGTCGACGACAGGTAATGGTCTGTTTTTTCGCGGTAATCCTGCATTTTGCGGGTCAGAGATCTCGCTGCGAAGGACAATTGTGAAGCGGCTCCGAACGTTCACCCCTTGAGATCGTCACTCAAAGTGCTGATCTTATTTCGCACGAGAGTGGGGTAGCGATCGGCGCGAAAACAACCCCAACTACTTTCTCAATTTTCTGTGCATTTCCAGACGATTGTCGCAGATATCAATAGGCTGAACGTTCGGAGCCGATTCAGATGGTGTGTTCTCCAACAATTGGCTGGGCGTGTTGATGAGCGCCAAGGCAGGCGCCGTCGTCTCAGAAATGCGCCCGTTGATCTGCGTGCCGGGTGAAGTGACATCGTTAAAACGTCAAGAGGGATTGAAGAGGAGGCCTTGTGGCAGTCTGTGAGACCGTAGCAAGACACGGATCCCGCGAACCCCTGTCAACCCGGAATGACGCGTGCTAGATCACGTGCGATGGGTTGGAGAGGGAGATCCCAAAGGCCTGTTTGATGCATGCAGAGCCTAGTTCGGCGGTTGCAGCGACTAGCGAACGGCTGCGTTCGTGATCCCGGCCTCAAGTGATCAGCTCAAACTGCTTCAGCTATCCGTTAGTATTGTTTATCCAAGGTAAGCGCTGTTGCGATCAGTGAAGCAGCCGTTTTGGAATTGACAAAATCAAGACCGAAAAGTTCAGGCTCCACTGTCCGAAAAGTGAACGAAGAAAAGGCGGCAGACATCCAAAAGCGTTTTTTATGTCATCAATTTCAGAAAGTCATCACGGCCGGACATGATACCAATTGCCCCCATCTCCATCTTCTTCTACCTCTTACTTCTGGTCTCGACTATCTCGGCGCTCGTCCTCGTGTCATGGCTCGCGATGCTCAGTGTCCGGCGCGGCGCGCGAAAAACGTTTCGGGCATGGTTGTGGTTCACCCTGCCCATCATGATGCTGCTCGCGCTGTCGTCGACATTCGTCCTATCTTTCGGCTATCAAGGCTACCTCGTGGATGCGGATATCAAACGGGACGAAGCGGCGCGGAATATCACCCTTGAAAACCCGACTGTGGTGGCGGGCATCGCCATGCCGGCGGGAACGCAGTTGCACAGCATGATGCCGGGCGACCGCGAAGCCTTCGACGCCGCCCATTTTCCTGTTCCGATTTTGATCAACGGCCTTGCTGCCACGAGCCTCAGCCGTAACCTCTATCCAGATCTCGATAAAGATACTTATGCGGCTACCTCGATGGAGGTGACATTGGCCTCCGACCAGCGCGTCGATGGCTGGCTCTGTGGGGCAGGGGAGCCGGTGGCCTTCAAAATCGACGCTGACGAGATCGTCTTCGATTCCTGCGTGCTTGCCGCCGCCAATCGCCTGGAAAGCTGGGAAATCCCAGCCGGTGCGAAACTGCTGGCCCATGCAGGCTCCTCCCGTGGCTGGACCATTTTTCTTGCGCCTGAGACGATAACGACAATACGTGGTCTGCCTCTGCAGGGCGCCCGGATAGCCGTGGATCTCGACCGCCATTTCGCGGGTTTCAGCGAAGCCGTGCTCGCAACCGATCTGCGCCTGGGCGTGGTCACATACCCTGCCGGTACGCGCATCCGCTCGAAGGAGTGGACCTCACCAGGCCGGGATTCCGATAGTTTGATCCTGAGCCCAGTGCGAGGCCAGCTCGCAAAGTCAGACGGTCAGCCCGACGTTCTGTTCGGAAACTCGATCGTGCAAACAGTGGCTGGCGAGGTGCTGGCCATCATGCCCAACCCAAAAGCAGGCATCGTGGATTTCGAAGAGATCACCGTCGACGATCCGGCAAACTGACAATGCGCGGAACACACCATCCCGATTGCTCGGTTATCCATCATGATCTGCTTCCAGAACCGTTGCCATAAGCTTCGAAGCCCTATCAAACAGCACATAATACCGACACCTCCTGTGCAAGTCGAAAGGCACACCATGCGCATTCTTCTCATTCTTGGTTCTTTAATCGTGGGAACGATTGCCGGTATTTTCCTGTGCGGGATGATCTGGCGAACTTCCGCCCAAGAAGGAACAATGGCGATGATGATTGGGGGAACCACGCCGGTTGTCCTCGGGGCCTGTGCGTATCTCATCACCAGGATGGCTGACGGTCAGCGGCCAAGCTTTCGCAATGCGCCGACATGGCTGGCTCTCTGTTGTATAGCAGCGGCCGGGGCAGGACTTTTCCTGTTGACGATTATCGCTGTTTTCTTGTTGCTCCAGCGCGGTTAGAGATCGCTACCTGTGAATCAGCGCCGAAGATTTCCCCGAGCTAGAAGGAAACAAGTGCATGACTTTGCAAGCAAATTTGTAACCTGTTTAGGGTCATGATCGGCGCCGATCATGACCCCGGACGAGCGGTTTGAAACCTTCGGTTCATTCGCGGATATGCTGGCGACGGTGCTGCGAGAGCAGTGTGGATGAGCTTAGAAGCCTGTCCGTCTTACGGTCCCATCAATGTCGTCGTCTGGAGCCGGGTCGCTGGGAGCGGGCTGATGGGGTCGGTCACTTGATTGCCAATGGATTGATCGATTTAAGCTCGTTGCTAGGCGCACTGGACAACCGAAGCGTAAGTCATCCTTAAGACAAAGCATGGATAGCGAAGCAATGAGTTCAAAACCGATGCATCCGCTGCTGGCCCTCTTGCTCACGGCTGCCGCCATCTGCCTGTTCGGGCCGTTGCTGCTTCTTGCGCTTGTTAGCGGCCAGGGCGGCTACTCGGCCGCAGTCGCGGTCGTGGAACTGGCCATGGTCGCCTGTCCCATGGGCGCGATTATGCTTATCGTCTATGACGTGCTGGACAAACCATGGAAGCGCCCGTTCCCGCGTTCTTGGTTCTTCTGGCTGCAAGTGCTGGCGATAGGGATGATCGGCATGAGTGTCGCCTCGGGCTTTCTCGAAGATTGGCAGCGCGAGCGCCAGCAGGCTTGGGATTACGAAGAAGAGCAACGTGCCAAGGAGCCCCGGGGCGTCATGCAGGCCGCATTATCACATGACGACGACGCAAGCTTCGCCAAGGCATACAAAATCTGCGGGAAATCCTGCCTGCGTGGGGAATGGCTACCTAAGGCCATCGTCGCGCAGGCACCACGCATCCTCGGCGTGCTGCTGGAGGGTGCGACCAAGCGAACCTACGAGAAAGAGTTTCTGAACACAGCTTACCTCATGGGTATCTGCAAGGAAGGTGCTTATTACGAAGGCTACTTCGCCCTGCCAGGGCGGGCCGGTGCCAGCGGCAACATGGCCGTGATCGAGCGGTTTCTGCCGCAATGGGACCGGGATCAGGTGCAGGAAGCCTTCGCCGGCGCCGCCTTCGGCAACCACATAGACACCATGCGCGCGTTGATCGCACATGGCGCAAACCCGCACCAACCAATGAACGAGAACCCGCCTCCACAGGTCGCATACGACAGTGTCACCAGTGCGGCGGTGCGCTCAGGAGCCATCGACGCGTTGCGTTGGCTCGGCGAGCAAGGCGTCAGGGTCGGCAGTGACAATGAGCAGGACCAGATCTGGACATCCTTCGACGAGTGGATCGAACACAGCCCGAGCGCCGTCTGGATCGGACAACTCGAAGCCATGCTGGATGCGCTGGCGAGACTCGGTGCTGTGCCCGCGCATAACAGTCATGGCGGGTCGCTAGGGCGCGCCGCAGGGGCCGGCGACGCTTTGCTTGCCCATGCGTTGCTGCGTCATGGCGCCGTGGTTGAGAGCATTGATGATGACGACTTGCGGGCGGCACTGCAGGCGTTGCTGAAGAGGCCACCGGATCAACTAGGCTGGGACGACGGCACGCGCATACTTTTGTGCCACGATGACTCGGCACCTGATTGAAGCTCACAGACCAAGCCTATTCCATCCGGTAGGACGACCACCCACCCAATGCCTCGTGGATATCCAGAGGTCCAGTTCGAGCCCGCGTGAAAATCGACACCGTCGGGTAGCGGGTGCCCGAGCTAGGTACCTGAGGAACCGGTTGATGAGACAGCCGAGGCCGCAGCCTGTGCTGCAACCGCAAGCTGTGACATGGCAACACTCGCAACACGCGATGCCTCCTCGCCAAGAGCCTCGGCCAACTGAGCCCGTGCGTGCTCCCAGGTGACCATGGCCTCGTCCATCAGTCGTCGGCCTCCCTCGGTAAGCACCAGACGTTTGCCGGCTCGGCCCCGACCCCCATCGTTGCGCACGAGATCCCTTTGCACGAGGCTCTTTATGCTGCGGCTGAGAGTGGTGGCGTCGACACCGGCGCGCGCCGCTAGCTCAGCGAGCGTTGGCTCGTGGCTGCCGCCAATCCCCACCAGAAGGCTGAACTGCTCTGCGGTGATCCCCAGGGGCCGAAAGCAGGCATTGTAGTAGCGCGTGAGCGCCCGCGCGGTGACCCGGGCCTGGAAGGCCGGGCACTCGGTTTCGACGCGGCGATAAAGGTCAGAAGCCTCTGTCATTTGCAGGTCTCGACAAACTGGGATTCGCACAATAATGTATATGCAGCATTATTAGGGAGCAACGTAATGACGGCCTATGTCCACGTCAATCTGCGTATAAAAGATCCGGCCAGGCAAGCCGCACTGGCGCCGCACTTTCAGGCGGCCCTACAGGCAGCAGGAGGCCGCATTCTCCACTTTGGGCCGGTGGTCCAGATGCTGGAAGGGGACGTGGCGCCATTGCCCATGGCGGGCATCTTCGAATTCGCGACCCTGGCCGATGCGCTGGCGTTTTATCAGTCACCGGAGTACGCGCCGATCAAGGTTGAGCGCGACGCGGCGCAGGAAGCACGCATGTTTGTCGTCGACGCGGGCTGAAGGGTGTTGATTTTCACGGAGAAGTGACCCTTGGGGATGCGGACAAAAACTTCGACTACCGGGAGATAGTTCATGTATTCGTACGAAGATATGGTTCGAGCGGTCGGGCGCTTCATCAAGCTCGGCAAACGCGTCAAGGCAACCATTCGTCAACTGGGTTATCTTCTGGACACCATTCGGGGGAATAAGAACCTTCTTGATCCCGGCTAGTCAGCCGGGCGGCGCCCGCACGACCTGACTAACATCGGGAGGTAGGATTTCCTGCCACGCCCCTAAATACGGCCGGAAGTTCAAATTGCGTTCGACCTTAGCGTGTCTGGGGGAGCAGATCTTGTTTCGACCCCTTATCAAGAAGCGCTAACATCGCTTCCCGATCTTCAGTTCTTAGGCGGTGCGGCGTCGGCCGCTGCTATCGGCGTACCGTTCTTGGCGACGATATCGGCTGCAAGCTCGAAGCCGGTGATGATCTCCTCCGGCAGGCTTCCCGCCTCGAGTATGAATTTACCTTCCTGCGAACGCCAAATGGCGACGCTGGATTGGTTGTTGGCTCCGCCGGCGCTTCTCGTATAGGTGACGCGCACGCGGTCGGGTTGAGGCAAGCCGGTTTCTACCGTGCCGGTAATAGTCACAGCTTTACTGTTGTCTTCCTCGGCGCCGCTATTGCTCCAGCCGGTGGGAACCATGCCGAGGGAGACGATACCGGCGTCACGGAATGCATAGAAGTCAGTCAAATCGTTGGAATAGCCTTGCTGAGATGTTCCTCCATTCACCATCATACCGTCATCGGTTCCGAAATGGGCGGCATCGATATCTCCGGCATTGCCCCAGGAGCGATTGCCATCAGCGAAATCGCGCTTGACCGTGACGAGCCGCAACGCATTTCCCGACTCTCGAAAGAAATAGGCAGACAGATGGGCGCCCTGATCGAATCCGCTTTCAGCCGGATCCGTCGTCGCGGTGATCAGGACTCGGCTGCCAGTGAACTTCATGAGAGCAGCAAGCGAGGTGCATTCTTCGGAAGAGCCCGACGCGCGAAAGTGTGCGTTGTTCCCGAATGCAAGGGTCTTGGCCACGCGCATGTCGGCGTTGTCTACGAGCGCATGGCGGACGTCGTCACACAGCAGAACATGAGCTTGGCTCAGGTGATCGCCGTTCGTCGCGCCAAGAGCCGTCGGTCCCCACAGAATGACCGTGGCGGAAAGAATTTGACAGAAGCCGGCGGTGATGGACAGTGACGCTGAGGGATGCCATCTGCCTATGTTCGCATTCGATATTGTTCCAAGCATCCTGATCCAACGCCCCAATCCCGAAGGTATAGCCTTGTCGGCGCGCTTCAAGCAACCATTCTGTCAGTGTGGTTGATCTGGACATCGAAAAGCGTATCCATCCACCCGTTAACGGTCGCCAGCCCCGAAATGAATTGTTCAGGCCGGGCAAGCCTTGGGAAATACGGCAAGTCGCTCTCTTCAAAGATACTTGGGGGAGATGATCGACCAAGAATGTGTTTAGCAGCTATTTCGCCAAGGAAGGGCGGCATGGCATTGCCAGAGAAGCAGTAACCTAAAGCAAAATGAATGCCATTCCTTACGCCGACGCGTGGCAGCAAATCCCGGGGCGCTGCACAGACACCGTGCCAGAAGTGAGAAATTCGAACCCCGTCAAGGTCGGGAAGGAGCGAGGTCATCTGCTTGACGAGAGCGGCACAGACCTTCTGGGGGGCGCCCGACATGTGACCAGTCTGGCCGCCAAAGAGCAATCGCGTCGTGGAAAGTCGTATGTAGTTCGGCGAACGTCGCGCTTCGATATAGGTGCGGTTGTCCGGAAGCAACGACTTCGTCAGACCCGTGGGCAAGGGCTCGGTTGCGAGTATGTAAGCGTTGATGGGTGCTACTCTTTTTCCGAATTGGGCCGCAAGCGTGCCGTCGGAACCAAAAGGTCTCCAGCCCACGCACTAGATCTTGGTGTCGCTTGGCAGATAAATGGAAAGTGACATTGCCTGTCAGCATGGAGACGGAACAAACCTCGTTCGCTTCGGGTTACCTCTCCTCAGGACACAAGGAGGATCACCAATGGATCATACAAATCATGTTCGCCTATCCACGATCGAACTGACGCCTGCCGTGCTTGAAGGCGCGACCATTTATGGCGCCGACGACCACAAGGTCGGCAAGCTGGATCACATCCACGGCTCCGGCGCAGGCGGCACCGCGATCATCGACGTAGGCGGCTTTCTTGGCATCGGAGCAAAGCCTGTCAGCGTCGCGCTGACCGATCTGGAATTCATGCGCGACGGGGATGGCGACATCCATGCCGTCACAAACTGGACGAAGGATGAGCTCAAGGAAATGCCCGAGCACAAAGACTAGCCGTCCAAGCCCACGAGCATCGAAGCCCGGCCATCGTGCCGGGCTTTTCCGTATCTGGACGACCTTGCAAAGCTCGGCGAGATGCTGCTGAGGATCGCAACGATGCCCGCGATCTCCCTGTCACCAGCCATAGCTGAAGGTGGCGCCGCTACCGCCATCGCCGTTCTGCTCGACATTGGCGCTGGTATCTCTACCGAACTGGAAAACGCCGTAAGCATTGTCGTTGCCATTCTGCCGAAGGATGGCGGAATGGCCGTTACCATGCTGCTCGCTGATACCGAGATCGCCGTGACTGTTCTGGCTTATGCCGGCGGTATTGCCGTGCCCCGACTGGCGAATGCCGGCGCCCCGAATGTTGCGATACAGCGAATAGAAGCGCAGGCCGGTCGCAAGCGCACCTGTATCTTCGGCACCACTGGGAGCAAAGGTTATTCGAACCAATGCTGAAGACGCCATTCAGTTGGCGTTCACGCGGGCCTGCGCAACTCGGGATATCGCAGCCAATTACTGCATCTAGATGTGAAATCCAATAATCCGCGATTGTTCTTCATCCTCCCTTAGGCCAGCCCTGTCATTTTCGAACGGGAAAAGGCGAGGTACAAACGAATGGATGAAAGCACGCTGCTGATAGGGCTATGTCGAAGCTTGGCCATGTCAGCTCTCGTGATCCTTGGATATTCCCGGGTGATCCAGGCCACCACGGGGGCCGTCGCCGGCAATATCGGCGTTGGATTCCTTTTCGCGGCTGCCGGTATCCTTTCCATGAATGACCCGGTCATTTTTGCGCCAGGTGTGTTTTACGATGGGCGCGTTCCGATCCTTGCGCTCGCCTACACCTTCTCTGGGCTAGCCGGTGCAATGATCACAGCCATCGTACTCGGTGGTTACAGGATTTGGCTTGGAGGAGCAGGGGTTTATGCGGGCCTCATCAGCATCTCTGTGACCGCTGCTGCCGGAATTGCTGTCGGTATGATTCCCAATCGCTTTTTCAGGCAGCGGCTCGGACGCCCTGCCGCTCTCAGTGCCGCCGCCACAATGTCGACCGTTTCCGTACTGGCGCTGCCCCATCTTTCGGTGGCGTCCTTCAACTATCATGCGGTTATGCTGATAATGATCGCCAATCCGATTGGAATTTTTCTGCTGCATGATTTCCTCTCGAATGAAGGAAAGCGTATGAGGCTGTTCCGAGCGCTTGAGCATGATGCTGCAGTCGATCCATTGACCAAGTTGGTCAATAGACGCGCATTTGATGCCAAAGCTGCGTTAGCTCTTTCTCTGGGACACAACCCGAACGGCGAATACTCCGTCATTATGATCGACATCGATCATTTCAAAGCGGTGAATGATACATTCGGCCATGATACGGGTGACACCGTGTTGATGAACGTTGCCTCCATCATCGCGGCGTCAGTCCGCAAGGCGGACATCGTCGCTCGATTTGGCGGCGAGGAGATTGCAGTTCTGTTGCCCGGTTTGGGAAGTCAGAAAGCTGCAGCCGTCGCAGAAAAAATACGGTTGCGTGTAGAGGCAAATATCGTCACGAGCCAAGCAGGCGGGGTATCCGTGACAATAAGTGCTGGCGCGAGCGCAACCAATATTCATCGGACGGAGGTGGCTGAGGCGCTGAAGGCCGCCGATGCCGCTCTTTACACCGCGAAGCGGTCTGGCCGCAACAGAGTTGAGATGGCGTTTGCCGCATAAGCTTATAGGTGTGTTTCGAAGGTCTCCGCAAAACCTGCGGAGACCTTCGATGGTTTCAAAGTGTCAACCGATCAGAACTGCTTGCGGAAGCCAACGGTGACAGCGTTGCTGCTGAAGTCCGTGCTCGAGGACGTGCCGTCGCGCGCTGTGAAGTCGAAGTTGTCAGCGGCGGTATAGCGGTAGCCGATGTCCAGCGACGTCTTCTCGAACAGCGTCGAGCCAGAAAATACGCTCTGGAGATTGATGCCGACGCCCGCGTCGAGATGGTAGGCGAACGCGGTGTCATCGTCGTCGATCAGCGTTCCAACCGATCCGACGCCCTGCTTGCGGAGCTTCAGGTTGATCGCGCCGACGCCACCGCCGACGTAAGGCGTGAAGACCGACAGAAAGCCTGTGTCGCCGGCCGGGGCGAGCGGGATGTCGAGGTAGCCGTTGACGAAGCCCTGGATCGTGTTTGCGTCGCCATAGGAGTTGATCGATCCAACGCTGCCAAAACCGGTCACGCGGTGCTCATCGACCGAGGCGCTGCCGTAGCCGACTTCCAGTTCGACGCGTGGCGTCACGTAGCCCATGGAACCGAAGTTGTAGCCACCGCGGATAGCACTGTAGAAGCCCGTGTCATACTTGGTGTTGATGTTGAAGCCGCCTACGTCAAAGTCGGTGTGCTTCAGGAAGGATACCGAACTCAGCGAACCGAGGTAAAAGCCCATGCCGTTATCGACTGCCGAAGGCGGCTGCATTGGCGTGACCATGTCGGCAGCGGCGGCAGCGGAGAACAGCGAGGTTGAGATCAGGGCGGCGAGAATAAGCTTTTTCATAATAGTTCCTTGGGCGTAGCCGAAAGTTCGTTTTCAATTCTTGTGATGCTCAAGGTCGATATAGGCCGTGGAATTCTGCCTCCTCGAATTAAGGCAGGCTTTTGAGTGCTAACTGCGACCGGTACTGGCGCGCCGTTACATTCCTGCCACAGTTGGTCGGTGCGCCATGCACGGACTGTATGATCATACGCAGACGCGACCGAACAGGTCACAGATCTCGTCTCGCGAACGTTTCGGTGCAGCGCGCGCGCAGCTGCCGCCCGAAACGTCGAGCAAGGAGATTGTGCGCGATCGTGAACTCGAATCGGTCAAAACGCACACCAAGATCGCTGCTTCGGTTCCCACGGTATAGCTACCCGTTGGCGGATGAGCTCATGGCCGAGATCTCGGCGATCGACTGAGACGAATGAGAGCGAATTGCCGCGACGATCGGTGCCTACACGGGCCATCGTGAAGGTCGACCCGTTCATCAACTGACCAAGCCTATCCGCCGCCAGCATCGCGCGTTCCTTCTCGCCCATACATCGGGCACGACCGTCTGGCGCATCGATATTGGCGATACGAATCGGCTCGCGATGATTGCCCCATCGATAGATGACGAAGCTGTCGCCACCTGCAATCTGGAGGGTAACCGGCTCACATGCGCTGTTCTCGCAATAGGTCGCATGAACGCTGAACCGGATGATGGCCGACCGTGCACCTGCATCGGCCGGTGTGGCGACAGCGATCGGGATAAGCGCTGCGATTGCGGCAATTACCAGGTTGCAAAAAGATCTCCCCATCATGATTAGTCCCAGGGAATGACAGCCATGAGTTCATGGTCGTCCCGGCCTGAATAACGGCCAAGGTTGGCATTAAGCTTTCCGTATCCGGTGTTGATGGTAAGGGTGAAATACTCCCCGCCGCTCTGGTTCTGCTTCTTCCAGATGCCACCGATTTCGACCTGGCTGCCGCGAGGACTTTTGGCGAAGAGGCGGAAGGCTGGCGCTTTGGGATTATCGCTGGTGTAGGCCTCTCCATTGATGTCGATGTCGTAAGAGATCGACGCGATATTCCCTTTCAAGGTTTTCCCATCTTCCGCAAACTGTACATAGTTTGTCAGTTCGGTTGGCTTTGCAGTCATGGAGGTCGTCTCCTTTGCTTCGGTTTGAGTTGATTCTGCCGGGTGGGTTACCTTGGCCCGGGCGCCGAGCTTTGGGCGTTGTGCCTATACCCCGGCGAAACAATGCGGCGCCTCATTCTCGCTTGGCCGAGTGCGAAAACAGCACCCGATTGGGATGCGGCATGTCAGCATAGGCCCAAAGGCCGACACGTGACTGCTGGGCGATCGATTCCTCAAGGCTATAGGGCAGGTAGACCGGCTTGCCGGTGTTGGCCAGGGCGGCGAAGGCAAACCCCTGCGTGACCAGCAGAGTGCCGACGTCGAGGGCATTATTGCCGATATGGGCCGAGCAGATCACGAGGATGGTGGAGGGCTCGCCAGCGGCTGGGGCCATCAATTGAGCGACCGGCGCACAGGTGGGTTTGGTATCCTTGACGATCGCAGCCAGTATGGCGAGGGAGACCGCCCCACAGTCCTGCTTCTGGCCGGACTTGTCGGTGTAGGTCGTGCCACGAATGCAGGCCTGGACACCGTAGAGGCGCATGGTTTGACCTGCCTGTTGCCAGCTGTCCCCGGTCAGAAAGGTCACGCCCATCTGCGGAACAGCAAATACGTGGGATGGCTGTGCGGACTGGGCGTTGGCCAGGGTATGGGATGCCAGTGCTGCCAAGACGCTTGCGGCGAAGACCAGGATAGCCCCAATGTTCGCCGGCTTCATTGCTGTACCTCTTTCGCAGCAACGGGCGTGCAGTCGACGCCGTCATTGGAATTGGTGATGCAGCCGACATTATAGCCGGCGCCAGAGATGAGGTAGGAGCAGACGCTGGTGCCGGCGCCATCGCGCGTGCCGGCTGTGTTGCAGTCAAGGCCTGACTTTGCGAGGTTATAGAGCTTTCCTCCAACCCCGCATCCGAACTGGCATGCCTTCAGGATCGACGATTGCGAAACCGTGGCACATGTCCCCTGGTAGCAGACCTGCTGCCCGATCAGGCTCGTCATGCCGTTTTTCTGGGCCGCGGACCATTGGCCACGCTCATAGCGCTGCCAGGCCGTCACCTGTGCTGAAGGGCTGTTCAAAAACTCCTCACGCGACCCGTCCCAGTAGGCTTGCAGCGTTCCGCTATCGCAGAATTGGAACGCGCCATAACAGCGGGTTCCGTTGACGACAGGGGAAACGCTGCCAAAATTTCCTTCGCTTTGGCTGACATTGGAGGCGTATTCGGCACATTCGGCCGGCAGTCCAGCGTTCAAAAGGCTGACGGCACTTTCACCGGCGAACGCCACCGATGCGACAAAACCCAATGCCAGGCCGAGATTTGCGAAGAGATCCCTTTTGCTGGGCAACCATAGAGAGGGAGATGCGGTTAGAGCGACAGATATCATCGAATGGGCTCCACCTCATAGGAGCCGGTAAAGGCTTTGCCGTTCTCGCCGATCTCGGAGGTGGTGAGTGTCTTGGCGTCAGGCGACAGGACGGCCGTGCCACCGAGCGGCATCTGCGGATTGGCCATTCGAACCGGCGGTGTGTTAGGCCTCATCAGTACGAGTAAGGCCGTACACATCCCCTGCAAATTGCAATCGCCATTCGTCTGGGACAGCAACCACGTGCCCGATGGCGTTGCAATACGCGCCGTATAGATTTTGGCCGTCCCCACGGCCTGACGAATGCCGGCGAGATCGTCGTCGGCCCAAACGCCATCAGGATCGTGCGTGGCATCCTTGGTGGTGAGTTTGAGCGCAAGCTTATAGCCATCCTGGGCAGCAGCACGGTCAGTCGAGGTTAGCCCAAGGATCAGGCTCGTGGCCAAAACGGCGAGGATTGGTTTCATGAGAACCTCCAGAAAGGTTAGCGCGAGAGACGGCGCCGGATTGCGCGAGCCTTATCGATCAGCGCGGTAAAACTCGCCGTGATGAGGCGCGCAAGATGGATTGGCTGGGTCAGCAATGTGCGGAAAAGTCGATAAAACGCACCGAGGGCGACGTATAGGAATTTCAGGATGCATATTGCCGCCGCGCAGCAAAGTCCGATGAGCAATCCGTTGAAGAGCAGATAGAGCGCCAACACCAGAACAGTGTAGGGGAGGTTGCCCATTGGATTGGCGTAGACGGATTTCGCCGCGGTTGTGACCCAAATGCCGCCGATCGTCGTGATCCCGCTGATTGCAATCGCGGCAATGACGATCTCTATCAAACCCAGGCGATGGAAGAACCAGATCTCCTTACGCATCAGCATATTCCTTTGAACCCGCGTTTCGCTAAGCAGACGCTCCCGCCTGCTATTTCTTCAAATCGAACCATGCACGGGTGCTTGAGCCGCCGTTTTGCCTGATGTCGAAATACCAGGGCCTCTCCCGTCGCGTTCGCGGTTGACGGTCCAGCTCGATCCGCTCGCCGCGCTCGGTCGTGTACCGGGCGCAATAGCTCTCCGAGCTACCCCCATGCCCGGATTGGGCTTCTGCTTCCACATAACCGGTCGGGCAATCCTCAAACGCTTCATAGCCGGGCGCACCGGTGCCGGCAGCAGTACAGACCGGCCAGGAAAAGCCCGGCAAGACCATTGCGGCAATCAGCTTTTGCATCGGCGGAACACAGTAGGGAATGCCGTGCCAGCTCGGGGTTTGGGCTGCGACGCAAAGGACAATCTGGCACCCCCAATCCGCGTCCGCCGCGCGAGCAGCCGCGTGTTGGGAGGCCCAGAGCGCAAGCGCGGACGAGGCAAAAATCCCGCATCTGGTGATCAGCGACATACGGATACCCACCATTTACAAACCGTTACAAAGCCACTTGCTTATGGATCATGATTTTATATATATGAACTATATAAGTCAGGAGACGCAAATGTCCATAGCCTCCATTCGCGCCGCGATGCTCGTCGCAACCCTTGTTTACCCGTCGCTCGTTTTGGCAAATGACGCGTCGCCAATGTCGACCGCGGCCACCGTTGCAGCCTCGTCTTACTGCCCCGATGGCGTGGTGGATGGGGAGACTATTCGGCAGTTGATCGCCAAAGAAGCGGAGCGCCAGGACGCTGACGTCAGGCTGGCGCTTGCAATTGCCGATCAGGAGTCCGGTTTCGGTACCCACGTCAATTCGCCGGCGGGTGCGCGCGGTCCCATGCAGCTCATGCCGGCAACCGCCGCTCGCTACAAGGTGGCGGACATTTGCGATGCGGCTCAGAATATTCGCGGTGGCGTCAGCTACCTCAAGGATCTCTCCGCCATGTTCGGCGGCAACATCATGCTTGTGGTTGCGGCCTACAATGCAGGAGAGGGCCGTGTGGTTGCAGCACGTGGCGTGCCGGCGATTGCCGAGACCGTTTCCTACACAGCACTCGTCACCAACGCCTATTTTGGCTTCGACAATATTTTGAAGGGCGGGAAACGACCTGGCCAGACAGTCAAATTGGACACTCGAGCAGCTGTAGCCGGTGCCGACCTGCTGGCACAAACACCATCACCCGACAAACCCATCCCCATCAACCAAAACAGAACTGAAGCCGGCGATCGCGATTGGATCGGCGGCTCGGTTCTTTACGTGCAGTAGTCCAGAAGGAGCCCCAGATGAAGGCAAACTTGTATAATCTCGCCCGGTCCACGATGTCCTCGCGACCGATCAGTGGAAACAGCCTTGTCCTCGTGGCCATTGCCGGCGCTGTGGCGATCGGCAATGCCGATTTGGCTTATGCCGCCGGCGACATTTTCCAGCCGATCAATTCGGTGTTCACGACGCTCCTGAACTTCATGACCGGAACCTTCGCCACGACAGCGGCGACCATCGCATGTGCTGCGGTCGGCTATATGGCGCTGACGAGCCGTATCCCGTGGAGCTGGTGCTTCTCCATCATCGTCGGTATCGCCTTCATCTTTGGCGGCGCGCAGCTGGTGTCCTCCATGTCTTCGGGATTAGGCGGTTGATGAGCGAGAGCCAGCCAAAGGCGGAGGTCGCGCCTCTCGTTCTCGGCCTTACCCGGCCACGAATGTTCTGGGGCGTGCCGATCGGTCTGTTCGTCGGCGAGCTGATGATCGTCGTCATGACGTTCCTCAACACCAAGAACCTGGCAATGTTCCTCCTCTTCCTGCCTCTGCATGCCGCGGCTTACGTGATCACGGTGCGCGATCCGCATCTGCCGAACGTCGTTCGGGTACGGATCGCCAAATGCCCCCTGGACGAAGAACCGTCACTTCTGGGGCGGCAATTCCTATGAACCGTAACTCTTCAGAATCGCAAAGGGACGGCGATGCAAAAGGCAATTCGTAGGGACCTTCGCTTCGGCGCCGAGATCGCCCGCGAAAAACCGATCTCGGCCCATGTTCCCTACCTCCGACATGTCGACGAGGAAACGCTGCGGACGAAGGACGGGATGCTGCTGACGATCATCAAGATCGAAGGTTTTTGTCATCAGACCGCCGATCAACAGATCATCGATGTCGAGGCGACGGCGCGCAACACGTTGGTCCGAGCCCTCGCTGACAGCCGGTTTGCAGTCTACTCCCATATCGTCCGGCGTCGTATTCCACCTGATATCGGTGGCACGTTCGACATTCCGTTCTGCCGGGATCTCAATGAGCGTTATATGTCGAGCCTGGCTGACAGCCGCATGTATACCAACGAACTCTACCTGACGATCATCCGGCGCGGTTTTCAGGGGAGGGTGGGCCTTGCCGATGCGCTGATGTCGCATTTCCGCAAGGCCGCCGGCCTATCCGAGCAGGCGCTCGATCGGGAAGCACGCCAGGAGCTTCGCCAGCATGTCGCCAATATCGTCAAGGGCATGGAGCATTATGGCGCCCGGATCCTGAAGGCGGTGCTGCGCGAGTACAGTGTTGCCTCTGAGCCGCTGGAGTTTCTGGCCACGCTTTTGAATGGCGGCCAACAGGTCAACATGCTGCTGCCGCGCATGCCGCTCGACCAATATCTGCCGACACGCCGTATCACATTCGGGCGGCGTCTGTTCGAGATGCGAGGTGGCAGCGACGATGACACCCGGTTCGGTGCGATGCTGTCGATCCGCGAATACCCACCCTACACCGCAGCCGGAATGATCGATGGGCTGTTAAAAATCCCCGGCGAATTCATCGTGTCGCAAAGCTTTGCACTGCAGGATCGTGCGCCAATCCTGTCCGAGATGGATCGGATCGAACGTCAGATCAGCGTTTCAGACGAGCGTGGCACCAGCCTTGAAAGCGCGATCTCGATTGCCAAGGATGAGCTGGTCAATGGCCGCAGTGTCATGGGCTATCACCATCTGACGGTCATGGCGCTCGGCAACACCATCAAGGAAACCGAGGCAAGCGCCCAGGCTATCACCAAGGAACTGCAAAATGCGGGCATGGTGGTCGTGCGCGAGGATCTGAATGCCGAACCGGCCTTCTATGCGCAGCTTCCGGGCAATTTTGCCTACATTGCGCGACGTGCGCTGATCTCGTCACGGAATTTCTGCGGCCTGGCGTCCTTCCATAATTTTGCACTCGGTAAGCCCGCTGGTAATCATTGGGGGCCGGCGGTGTCCCTGCTGCAGACAACGTCGATGACGCCCTACTTCTTCAACTTTCATAAGGGCGAAGTCGGCAATTTCATTGTCACCGGCCCGACAGGGTCGGGCAAGACGGTGGCGCTGTTGTTTCTCTTGTCGCAGGCGATGCGGGCAAGGCCGCAGCCGCGCTGCGCCTTCTTCGACAAGGACCGCGGCGGCGAGATCTTCATTCGTGCCTGTGGTGGCCAATATGAGGTGCTGCAGCCCGGCATGCCCTCGGGGTTCAACCCATTGCAGCTCGAAGACAGCCCTGACAAGAGAGCGTTCGTCTACGATCTCTTGAGCTATCTGGTCCGACCGAGAGACGATGCCGAAAAGCTGTCGGCCGAACAGGAAAAGATTCTCGCCCGTGCTGTCGACCAGATTTTCAACGTGCCGATTCGGGAGCGGTTGTTCTCCGATGTCATCCACCTTTTGCGGGGTGGCGAGACCGCCGGGCGCGACGATCTGGCATCGCGCTTTGAGGCGTGGTGCGACACGCGTGGATGGCTGTTCAACAATCCGGTCGATCTCTGGGATTCGGATCGTGGCGTCTTCGGTTTTGACCTGACGGCGATCCTCGACGATCCGGAAATCCGAACGGCAGCCCTTGGCTACATCTTCTTCCGGATCGGTCAGATGCTGGATGGGGAGCGGCCAATGATGCTCTTCGTCGACGAGGGCTGGAAACTTCTCGGCGACGACAAGGCCGGCGCCTTCATCAACGATCAGCTCAAAACCATCCGCAAGAAGAACGGCATTGTCGGGATCGGCACGCAATCGGCTCGCGACATCACGACGTCGCGGATCGCGCATACGCTGCTTGAGCAGAGCCCAACAAACATCTTCTTCCCGAATCCGAAGGCAGACCGCGAAAGCTATGTGACGGGCTTTGGGCTCTCCGAGGTCGAGTTCGAATGGGTGAAATCCACCTCTTCGACGAGCCGTCAGTTCCTGGTCAAGCATGACCATGACTGCGTGATTGCACGTCTGGACCTCTCAGGCCTTCCGGACTTCATCAAGGTCCTGTCCGGCCGTGCGGAAACGGTCGCGGAGTGTGAGCGGTTACGTCATCGCTATGGCGACGCCCCTGAACACTGGCTTCCATACTTTTGCGGATGGGTGGAAGAGCCCTCCAATCCCTCGGACAAGGAGGGGAAAGCGCAATGAGCCTGCGCGATCGGAACATTCCTTTGTACTTGGCGCTATTGGCGGCAACAACGGCTATCACGCCGGCACTGGCGCAGGTGCCGGTCAATGACGCGGCGCGCACCACGCAGGAGACGAATGCAGCCGCGTGCATGCAACGAGCGCGTACCTTCAAGCAGTCCTCCGTGACCCCCTCGCGCGGTGTCACGACAAGTGTCACGGCGAAAGGTGATCTTGCCGGCATGCAGCAGGTCAACGGGGTTGTCATCTCCGGGTCGGCGTTTTCCGGAACCTCGGTTGCCAATAGCGACCTGTCGATCCTTCTGGCCGTCGGTCAGAGCGTCCAGGCGTTGAAGACAAAAAATGTCGGCCAGGTGGTGAATGCACTGGCGGCAGTCGCGGCCGCGATTAGCGCCGATACGTCGACGCTCAAGAACCAGGCCAACGCGATTGGCACTGCCAATTCCCTGCAGGGCGCCTTTGACCAGAACACGACCGCTCGACTGTCCGGCGCCCAGATCTGGAACCAGACGATCCAGGCGGTGACAACAACGGTCCAGATGCGAAACCAGCAGCTTGTCGATCAAGCGGCAGCGGAAAGCGCTGCAACAAAAGTCATGACCTACGATCCGAGCTCGGTCTCGTTCGTCGGCGGCAATGAATAGGAGAGTTTTCCAGATGAAGATATTCGAGATATCGTCCAAAGCTGCCTTGGTCATAGTCTTGGCAGCAGTTCCTTGCAGCAGTGTTTTTGCCCAGGTTCCGGTCATCGACGACGCGACGCTGTCACAAGCCACCAAGACCGCGTCGAATACCGCTCAGATCATGTCGTCGAATAGCGATATCCTGCAAACGGTGAACAGGACGCTTTCCGCAGTCACCGGCAATCGCTCCACCAGTGAGATCGCGGGTGCGGCCCTCGGCTCAGGCTTTTCGATCGGGAACGCACCCGATTTCTCATCGTTGCTCAGTGGTCAGATGTCCTGGGGCAATCTCGGTTCGTTCGGCAATACGGCTGCCACGATCCTGAACGGTCTGAACCTGGTTAAAACCTTATCCGGCCAGACCGGCAGTGCGAATCTAACGCGGGGCGACAAAGCCTATCAGGGCCTGGTGAACACGGCGACGGCGCTGACTGCCTCCATCGCGGGTACTCAAAACAGCACCCAGCAGCGCTCGACCGCCTTTCAGGCTGTCCAGGGGCAGATCGGGACGGCAACCGATATCAAGGGCTCGATCGATCAGAATTCGCAAGTACAGACGCAGACCGCACAGACGGTCAACGAACTCGTCGGTGCTGTGAATGCCGGAAACGCGGCCCTCAATGCCGAACAGGTACGGCAACTGGCGGCGGAGGCGGCGACGGCTGCGTTCATGACCTATGACGCGGGCCAGGTCTCCTTCGTGGGGCAGTGAAAGGGCTGATAATGCGAATATTTAGAGTACCGTTCCTCGCACTGGTGGTCGCCGCCTTTGCGGCCTTGCCGGGATGCGCTGGCCATAAGGAGCTCAAGGCTCCGTGCTCGGCCGGGCTAGGCTCCGTCTTCTCCTCGCAAGCCTATGCCAGCGGCGTCAACGATCGCTGTGGGCCGATGGTCCGCCAAGAGGCTGTGACCATTTTCTAAAGCGCGAGGCAGCATGAACCCGTTCGATATTCTGTTTGGCAAGATCGACAGCATGGGCGTCAGCGCGGTGCAGACGATGTATACGACGCTTGCCAGCTATCTGGGCCCACTATTCCTGGCGGGGCTCACCGTCTATGTGGTCTGGTGGGGATACGAGATGCTGTTCGGGCGCGCCCAGATGACAGCGGGCACATTCGTCTGGCGGTTTGGCCGTGCCTTCATCTGCTACACGCTGATCGTCTCATGGGCCACCTATCAGCCATTGATCGTAAAGCCCCTCTTGGAGGCGCCCGATGGCATGGCGACCATTGTTTGCCAGTCGACCGGCGGCAGCAATTGCGGCGGGGACGGCAGTTCCGGATCGTCCGTCACCCAAGGCCTGACCGATATCTGGAATAGCGGCCTTGCCGTGGTCAAGGCGATGGCGGATGCCGGTGGGATCACGGCCGTCGGCATGTACATCCTTGCGATCGTCGTGCTGGCGGTTGTCTGCATTCTCTGTGCCATCGCCGTCACGCTGCTGATGATCGGCAAGATGACGATGTTCATTCTGCTGGCGATCGGGCCGATCGTCTTGTGTTGCGCGCTCTTCAATGTGACGTCACGGGTCGTGGACGGCTGGATCTCCAGTCTCGCAGGCTACGCGCTGTTGCCGATTATCGTCTATGTCATCCTGGGCTTTATGCTGACCCTGCTGAAGGGCAGGGTCGATGCGCTGACCGCCGATGCCAGCGCTGCGAACATGACGACATTGGCGCCGTTCATGCTGATGTCGATCGTCACAGCCTTCCTCTTGACCCACTCGATCTCGATCGCACTGGCGATCGCCGGTGGGGGGCCAAGAATTGACGCACTCGGTGCAGCGGCAGGCTTGATGACGGCGAGGCTTGCCTGGAGAGCTGCCGCCGGTTCCGGGCGAGGCGTCGCCCAGGCTGGCGGATATCTGTTCAATCAAAGGCCCGGCGGCTCGGCGACGATCGGTGACGGCGATCCAGCGGCAGCGCAAGTACGGGCCGCCGCCGCAAATGCTCGCAAATGAGCCTGTCGAATAATACCCTTGGAGATCTGGGAATGGTGAAGACTGACAACGGGGCGGCGGAGCTCGGCGCGCCTGCCCGAGTGGCGAATTCTGGCGTGATCGATTCCCGCTACTACAGCGAGGGCGAGCGGTGGGAGCACTCAGTCTACCGATCTGTGGCCATGTCTCGCGGCGTATGGAGAACAGTCGCGGTGCTGCTGGGCATTGCCTTGGCGGCGTCGATCGGCCTTCTCTGGATGCTCCTGCCGCTCAAATCCTTTGATGTCGTTGTGCTCGAGGTCGACAAGACGACGGGCTATGTCGAGGCAAGCCGGCCACTGCAGGAGCGCGGCGACCTCACCCAGAACGAAGCGGTGACACGGGCAAATATCGTTCGCTTCATCCGTGCTCGCGAAACCTATGACCCGAAGGGGCTACGCGACAATTTCGATCTGGCATCGCTTTACTCGACCGGAAAAGCCGCCGCCGATCTGGCCAACGCCTATTCCGGCGCAAACCTGGCCAATCCCGTCAAGGTCTACGGCGCCAACACGACGGTCAGCGTCTTCGTCAAGAGCGTCATTTTTCTGAACGACAATACGGCGGCTGTTCGCTTTTCGACGACGCGTTCCGGCACATCCGGACCGACGGTCACGGATCATTGGGTTGCCAATGTTCGTTTCAAATATACCTCGGAGCCGATGCGAAACGACTGGCGCTTCGACAATCCTTTGGGGTTTCAGGTGACCGAATATCGTCGCGATCAGGAAACGGTCACCACTGGGGAGGAGGCCCAGTGAGGATAAGGCATTTTCTGACAGTGGGTGTCGCAGCAGCAATCATGCTAGCCCGCCCGCCGATCGCCTTGGCGGAAGTGCAGCCGCAGTCGGTCAGGGCCGACGCGCGCATTCGCACCGTGCCGTTCCAGAAGGACAATGTCGTCTATCTCGCCGGTATGATGGGGGTGTCGACGATGATCGTGTTCAATGAGGACGAACAGATCGCAACGGTTGCCATGGGCGACAGCCTGGCATGGCAGGCCGTGCCCGATCAGTCGAAACGCTTCCTGTTCATCAAGCCGCTGCAGCCGGATGCACAAACCAATATGAACGTCGTGACCTCGAAGCGGGTCTACACCTTCTTTCTCAATGGGGCGAAACCCGGCAACACGACAAGCGCCGTTATCAAACTCCGCTTTTCATATCCGGAGGATTCGCTGGATGCCAACCTGCTGGCGGCCGCCCGCCAGAACGCAGCCATGCCCAATGTTCGCGCGGCTTTGGCGAACCCCGGCCGGATTAACTATGACTATGGCTATAAGGGCGCTGTCGATGTCAGGCCGACATCCATGTTTGACGACGGCACGAAGACCTTCTTTCAGTTTAGCGGAGAGGTTCCGGCATTCTTCGCCGTCAAATCCGATGGCAGCGAATCTCTGGTCAATTACCGGCGTGAAGGTGACTACATCGTCGTCGACAAGGTTGCCCGCCAATGGACCCTGCGGTCCGGCAATGTCGTGGCCTGTGTCTTCAATATGAAGCCCCCGATCGGCACCCCGAAGCCGGCAGAAGGAAAGCCGGAGGAGATCAGCCATGGCCATTGATTTCGAGGAAGAGGCACGCATTGTCGAAACAGTTGCTAAGCCGGCCGACAACCAGCGCGGCATGCTGATGCCGGTTCTGTTGGCCTCGGTTGCTCTGGTGGTCCTTGGCTATGCCGGCTATGTCAGTTTCATCAAGCCACCGGCTGCCCGGAAGACGGAGGCAAATGAGGAGTTCAAGACGGCGAGCCATGCCGCGCACCTGAACTTCGACCCGGAAAATCCGCCTCCACCGTCCTCAGATAACAAACTGGTTCTGGTGCCACCAACACCCACGCCGACGGTGGTTCCGCCACCTCAGATCACCGCCCCTGTCGTCTTGCCGCCGGCCGTCGACGAGGAGGCGGCAAGGCGTGCTGCAGAAGAGGCGGAGCGCGCGAAGAAGGAAGAGGAGCTGCGCCAGGCCCGGCTCCGCTCAAACATGTTGGTCGTCGATCAATCCGTCAGGGGCGAAACTGCTGCTTCCGTTGTTGGCGCGTCATCTGCGCAAAATGCCGGCTCCGGTGGCAGTGCCAGTGCAAGCGCAAGTGCCG
This sequence comes from Rhizobium lusitanum, assembly GCF_014189535.1. Classification (NCBI taxonomy): domain Bacteria; kingdom Pseudomonadati; phylum Pseudomonadota; class Alphaproteobacteria; order Hyphomicrobiales; family Rhizobiaceae; genus Martinezella; species Martinezella lusitana. The sequence goes on from NZ_CP050305.1 coordinate 52,258, forward strand.
ACGATGACCCGAACCGCAGGTTCGTGCAGTCGATAGGGTCTCAGGACGTCGAAACGGTGACTGCCTCCCGCAACGACCGGATTGACGCCCTCATTCCCCAGGGAGCGTTGATCCGCGGTGTGCTCGAAACGGCGATCCAGTCCGATCTGCCTGGTATGGTGCGAGCCGTCATCTCGACCGATGTCTATTCCTTCGACGGCCGGCGGATCCTGCTGCCGAAAGGAACCATGCTGACAGGAGAGTATAAGAGCGGGATGGCGCGGGGTCAGACACGTATCCTGATCGTCTGGACGCGAGCCCTGCGCAGTGACGGGACATCCATTGCCCTTGGCTCCTACGGAACAGACGATCTTGGCCGTTCGGGCTTGGCCGGCTTCGTCGACAAGCACTATCTCGAGCGTTTTGGCGCGGCCGCAGTGCTCAGCATGGTCGGAGGTATCTCCTCCTTTGTTGCCGGCCTGAACAGTGATGGATCCAGCAGCTCAGGTTCGTCGTCGTCAACGAGCTCGGACGCACAAACCCAGGCACAGCAGACGGTTTCCCAGACCATGGCTGAGATGGCGAATATCGCGTTGAAGGATTCGATCAATATTCCGCCGACGATCTATGTCGACCAGGGGACTGAGATCATGGTGTTCGTCCGCAAGGATCTCGATTTCTCCTCATTGTACCCTGACCCGGTGAAGGAAGCCGTCAATGAACTTCGTCGTGCCCGGATCAGGAATGTGCCCAGTACCTCCGGCCAATGACGTGCTGACATCCGAAGAACCAAATTCCCTATGGGACAGCCTGCCCATCTATGTCAGGCAAACTGCCCAGCCGATCCGAAAGTGGTTGGAAGATCCAGCCGTGATTGAGATCATGTGCAATCGGCCAGGAGAAATCTGGATCGAGAGCCTCAATAGCCACCATATGATCCGGTACGATGTGCCGGCGCTCGACGAGCGGGCGATCACGGCGCTGGCGCAAATGATTGCTGGAACGACACAGCAAAGCGTCAACGAGGAGACACCGCTTCTGTCCGCCGCCATGCCGCATGGCGAGCGGTTTCAGGCGGTGCTGTCTCCGGTCGCGGTTTTGGGCGGCGCCTTCGCAATCCGCAAACAGGTGATCCGCGACATGACGCTGGATGACTATGTCGCGCTCGGCGGTCTCGATGGCGTGCGAGTAAGCGGTGCTGGTCTAACGGCTGGCGAGGAGTTGAGCGACCTCGACCAGGAGCTGATTGCGCGCTTAGCGGACCCATCGCCGGCCGCGCGTCGCAAATGGCTGCGCTTTGCCGTCGAGAACCGCATCACCATGCTGATCTCAGGGGGAACATCGAGCGGCAAGACCACCTTTTTCAACGGCCTCCTGAAGGACGTGCCCGAATGGGAGCGCCTGGTGTCGATCGAAGACACGCGGGAATTAAAACCCTCACAGCCGAACTATCTGGCGCTTGTTACCTCAAAAGGCGGGCAGGGCAGGGCACGGACGACGATGCAGGAATGCCTCGAGGCCGCGCTTCGTCTCCGTCCGGACCGCATCTTCATGGGCGAGATCCGCGGCGCTGAAGCCTTCAGCTTCCTGCAGGCGGTCAATACCGGCCATCCGGGGTCGCTATCGACCCTTCATGCCGACAACCCGCGCGGCGCCTATGAGCGGCTGGCCATGGCGACCATGCAAGCCGGCCTTGGCCTTACGAAGGCGGAGTTGATGGAGTTCGTGCGATTTGTCGTGCCCGTGGTCATTCAGGTAGCCCGCGATCCCGCCACCATGAAGCGCGGCGTGCGCGAGATCTATGTCAGCAAATGGAGCAGTCGATGAGACGCTTCGAGAAAGTCGTGGCTGTTGTCGCCGGACCGATCGTCGGCGTTAGCGCGGCCTTCTACGCCTGGTCGGCAAGCTACGCGGCTGCCTCATACGTGATGCTGAAAAGCTCGACCATGTGGAAGAGTTTTGTGAGCGGCGACGTGCTGATACCGGCAAAGCAAGCCTGGTATTATCTTGGCAATCCGATCGTCACGAAGCTGATTTCGGCTGCGACGATGTCGACGCTGGCATTGAGTGCGGTCGTCGCTATTGGGATCACATTGGCGATAAAGCGGCCCTGGCAGGTCCGCCCGCCCGCCGACGGCTCCCGTTTTGCAACGCTTAAGGATCTCGAAAGTGCAGGCCTATTGTGCGGCACGCCCGGCAAGTCGGTGCTGCTCGGCACCTTCGGCAAGGGCCGCAATGCGGTTGACGTCCGCTATAGCGGTGACAGCCACTTCTTCGTCAACGGACCATCCCGCTCAGGCAAAGGGCGAGGATTCGTCATGCCGAACCTTCTCGAATATGAGGGATCGGTCATCGTGCTCGATGTGAAGCTGGAAAACTACACGCTGACCGGACCCGCACGTATGGCGATGGGACAGCGGTGCTATGTCTTCGCGCCAGGATCTGCGCATTCACATCGTTGGAATCCGCTCGACTTCGTGCGCGACTGGCCGGAGCGATCAACGGATCTGATCAATCTGGCCGCAACGCTGTTGCCGATCGGCGAGAAAGAGGAGGCCTATTGGAAGCAGACCGCCCGGGGGCTACTTGCTGGCGCTCTTGGATATGTGCTGGAGTCGGCGTCCATGGAGGGCAGGCGAAACTTGCGCTCCGTGCTGCGGCTGCTTTCGACCGGCCGTCCGTTCTCGGCCATGCTGCAAGAGATCATCGACAATGAACCGGAACTCGACCAGTTTATTCTGGGGAGCTTTCGCCAGCACCTCGGGCGTGACGAGGAACAGCGGCCGTCGTTCGAGGGCCATGTGACGACGGCACTTGCTGCGTTCAACAACCTCCTGATCGCCGAGGCCTGTTCGGCAAGTGACTTCGATATCCGCAATCTGCGTCGCAAACCGTTTTCGCTATTCATCGCAGCACCTGTCTCGGACTTCGGGACGGTGGAGCCGATTATCCGGCTTCTGATCCAGCAGATCCATGATGTGATGCTGCGGTCACTGCCTGGTGCGGAAGAACCGCACAAGATCCTGATGATGCTCGACGAGTTCTACCAGTTCGAGCGGCTGCCTGAAATCATCAAGCGGGCTCCCCTGGTCGCTGGCTACGGACTGACGATAGCGCTCGTCGCCCAGAACATTCCGCAGATCGACGAACGATATGGCCAGCAAACCCGAAATGCGCTTCTTGGCAATATGGACGTCAAGCTCAGTATCGCTGTCGGCGATGACGCCACAGCGAAAATCGTCTCCGATAATCTCGGTCGCAAATATGAGGAGCGAGAGGGCTGGGGGCGGCAGACAGGGCTTCTCTTTGGAAAGCAGGCATCGTCCGGTCGGTTTGAATTAATGCCGCTGATGGACCCGGGTTCGGTGCAGCGCCTGGATGATGAGAATACGATCCTGCAGGTGCGCAGCGGCTATGGCGCCATCCTGAACAAGCTGAATTTTTATAGCGATGCACGGTTTATAGCGCGGCGACGGGAGGTTGAGGGGTGGAAGAGCGAGCTTGTCATTCCGGAGGTCAGGATCCGGACCGAATGGCCACTATTCGCGCCTCAGCCACTGGGGTTGGTCGTGGAATTGCCAGAAATTCGGGCTGAACAGCGCGAATCCTGGGCCGTTGACCACGAGATGATCGTGCTGGAACACGCAGACGCTGTGTTCGTTGAGCCGGCGCGGCTCATGCATATCTATCGATCGGCGATATCCGCCATAGACGACCAGCCGACTGCCGATCTGCTGTTTCGGCTGAGGACTGCGCCTGGAACGATCGGCGATATAAAAGGAGAGAAAAGCCGCTTGGTTCGGCAGAACAGGCGCGCAAGAGAGCAGGCAATGGCGTCGGTCTGGCCGCTGCGCAAGGCGATCTCTGAAGCGCGTTGGGCTGTCATTGCCGCGCGGCTCTCCGACAGGGCGGAGCGTGAGGAACTGTTCTTCATGCCCGGCGCGAAGTCATCCCCGGTGGATCTTGATGTCGACGAGGACGAGACGAAACAGCTGGATCTGGGGTTCTTCTCCGCCCAACAGGCCGTAGGCCACGTCGTGGGCATTGCTGAAAACGTGCTTGGCAATGAGCATGTGAATGATCCAAATGCTCTGACAGGTGCGCTCGCCAGTCTAAGGGCTGCTTTGGACCATTCCATGATGGAATACGAGGAGGAGAACCGTCTGCCGGTCTCCCCCTGACAAATCGAACAACGACGTGATTGTAAGTACGGCCAGAAAATCGCGATAGAGTTTCATTTTGGCGATCGGAATTTTCGCGCGATAGCTGTTACCTTGCGGGCGGCGTGTCTGATCTATATGAAGTCGAAGAGCGTTTAGACCCGCTCGGTCCATTTCCACCGACTTGCTTTCCTGGCTTCACGATCACCATGACATCACGCGAGAAATACAACGCTTATCGTCGGGCCTGGTGGGCAAAATCGCTCGGTGAGCACCTGACGGAATCTCGTGTGTTTCTCCCGCGGGACGCTCACGATTGGGTCATGCGCTTTGCAGCAGACGTTGAGGAGCGACTTCCTTTCGTTCTGGGTAAGCTCATTGTTGCACAGATAAAGGGCGTAGAAGAGAAGGCCGAGACCGAACCCGTCGTCCCGGCTCAGCAGCAAAACCAAGCCGCTGACGAGACGAGCAGCGTCGAGGCTATCTCCGCCGACAATCTTCATAAGCTGGTCTATGTCGTTCTGGCATCGCGTTTCCCCAATGATACGGGATCCACGCGGTTGAGGCAGGTTGGCTTTCTGGCAGCAGTGGCGGCTGAGATTGCCGATGGCCGAAAGCCGACGGCGAGCTCCATTGCGAACCACACTGACAATCACGTCTCGCAAATCACCGGGCTGGCGAAGACCATGAAGGACAGGGGGGTCATTGATGTTCGCAACGCTTCGTCGGTTCGAAAGGGCAAGGCCGCCAAGATCTTCAGCATTCGCCCGGATGCTCTCAAAGCGATCCATGCCGCTCATCTCGAGGTAACGGGGCAAGTGATCGACGACATCACGCCCCCCTGAAAATATCCTTCCAAGATCGGTCTATGACGACTCGTTCGCAACGGACGAGAGTCATTTCCTTGTCTTCACCGCATCGTTTGCTATATTGCTCGTTTAAGCGGCTTCTTTGCGCTGCTTGAAAACGAACGGGTTCAATATCAACGGTTTACACCATTGATCGGTCATTCAGCGATTCGATTGGTGAGGTGAAAGGACAGTACACGGCAAAACGAAAAAGACCCTGAAAGTTGGCGCTTTCAAGGTCAATCCGTCAAAGCTCAAGGCTTGAATAAGGGGTAAGTCACCCACAAGAACTACGGTGATTTTCTCCATAAAACACATCATTGTCAAGCAGTGACGCCATTTTGGTGAGCGGTTTTCTGTTGCCGTGTCCTTGGAAGAGGACGCGAATGACAAGCATGCCAAATTCCCATCGTGTCTATGCTAACCGGCGGGTGACCGCCGCTAGCCTTGACACTCACCGCACTGTTGCAAGTTACCAAGCGGATCATCGAACCAGATCCAGTATCAGTCGTCCTTCGCGGACGCAGGCGCTGCAGGTGGCCAAACGTTACGCCTCAGCAATCGGGCTGAAGGCCGCAAAGATTGCGCTAATCGACCAGCTATTTGCCTTCAGCATGGCCATAGACTGGTCCGACGCTCAGACCGTTCCGGTCGTTTGGCCATCAAATGAATTGTTGGCCCGGCGCCTGGGCATCAAAATATCGACCCTGAAATATCATCTTGCCGGCTTGGTCGAAGCGGGTCTGATTTGCTACTCCGACCATCCGACCTATCAGCGTCGTGGCCGGCGCAGTGAGGATGGCCGCATCGCCGAGGCCTACGGCATCAATTTATCGCCAATTGCGGCCCGGTACAGCGAACTACTCGATCTCGCAGATACAGCGGACTTTGAAGCACGAAAGTGCAAGGGCCTCTCCAATCAGCGCACTCTGCTCAGGAGGGGCATCGCGGCAATCATAGAGGCGGCGAGGCTGGAACTGGGATCACTCAGCGATGAGTGGAATTCGGTGCTAGCACGCCTTGATCGACTTCGCGAGCGACGTGGGCGGGGATCGGTCGAACTGGCTGATGTCGTTGACGCGCTTGAGGCTCTGCGCGCTGAGGCAGCCGAGCTCCTTGAGGTTCTCTATGACAGCCGAGATTTCAACACCGCGGTAGCGAAAACTCGGCCTCTACAAACTACAGCTGAAACTCGACATTCTGAATCTTGTAATGGAGAGCGGAATTGCGCTGACGCGCAATACATTGGTGAGCCCAGCGCCATTGGCGCGATGGCTTATGAAAAAAGCCTGCGGATACTCCGGCGCCAAGCAAGCGAAAAACGCAGCCAGCGGTGCCGGATGACGACATTGTCAACGTTTCGTTGCCGCTGCTGCGCTCGGCATTGGTCCATTTGTCTCAGATGGTGCCCGAGGTGTTCGATCACTGGGCGGTGTTCCGCTCTTCGGGTGGGCTTCTTTGCCGACTGTGTTACGTCAATCCCCAAGTCTATCAGGAGGCCGTGGAGGTGCTTGGGCAGGATCTTGCGATTGTCGCCTTGGCGCTGACTGCTGAACGCAACGCAGATGGTTCTGTTTTGAACCCGGGCGGATATTTGCGAGAACTGATCAATCGGCGCCGCCAGGGGACTTTGCGATTAAGCCGATCTCTGTTCGGGATGGCGTCATCAATTCGAAAGGTACATTAGTGATCGCGCGTCACGCGCTCGAGCAGCAAAATGACGAATTACGCTGGAAAAGCCACCGTCGGGATCAGTTTGAAGGCCTGCTCGCAAAGGTGTTGCGTCAGCTATCTGTCTTTTGAAGAAGGAGAACGACCTCGTATCCAAAAGTTTTTAGTAGAAATCCGGCTGGTTCGGCCTCATCCGTGACGACGTCTATGGAGTCGCTTTCACGAACTTCGCCGGAAATTTGCAGCCCCTGATCGAAGCAATGGACGGTCCATTCAGCAAATGATTGATACCCCTGTTGCCGGGCGAGCTGGTCCAGCGCGAAACCCCGCGCACTGTTCTTGCTCAAGCCGATATGGGGGACGTTTACGACAATGGTGTTAGCGGCATTAGCCATATTCGAACTCATTTTCCCAAAGTGATGATTGACAATGCGGAGGCGATCGAGTGTCGAGGCATGCCTTGTCCCTCTGATGGACAATGCAGGCGGGTTGATATAGCGGTTGATTGGGGAGAAAGGCACGATAGGATACGAAATGCAACGAAATCAAAGCCGGTAAGCTTTTGTTAAAAAACGGAAAAGTTTTTATCCCGCCGCCAGACGACGGGAGTGATTTCAAAGAATTATTCAAACGATTGGCTGCGGCCGGAGCGGGCCGGCCTTTGGGCAGTGACGGTTTCCCTGCAGGGCCGTGGACGCCGGAGCTTCTTGCGTCGGCGATTTCACAGATTGATTCGAACCGGGTTGGGGTGGATCTGCGAACGGTACAGCTTTGGTTTCAAGAGAACGAGAAGGGGATCAGCACTGCCAACATTCGTTGGCTTGCGAGGATTTTTGGGTGCGATGATCCAGTCGCAACCAGTGAATGGCAGATAGAGCTTGGCGAGGCGCAATCTCGGTTCACGGCAAAGAGACGAGAATCGAAGAATGCGAGAAGCAGCGCCAGCGTTGCGCCCGGGGTTCCGGAAGTGGCATGGACTGCGACTGTCGCTGATGTAACAGGGGCGCCGGCGGAGTTGGCGCGGCAGACCGATATCAAGCGGTCGGACCAGGGGCTCGGTTTGGCCCTGAGATCGGAAGCGCTTTTTTCCCGCGGTTCTCCCTTGAATTTACCGGCGTCGGTATTTGCGGGTGCCACAGCTCTTGGTTTCTTGTCTTATATCACAGGCATTCACAGCGCCACTTACGTCCGGGCGGACGGCGTCGTGAAGCAGGTTGGGTTTCTTTGGGCGCCGAATTGGACATTCCTCTTCATGGTGCTCCTGCCGCTGTTCTTTTCGCTTGTGACAGAGCTGCTCGTCTTTTGGAAAGGTGAAGGGCGTCTGAAGCTGTTAGCGCAGGGCGACAAGATGGAAAGCGACCATCATTGGGGGCGCAATGTAGAGGCTTCTTCCTATTCATATTGGGCAGTTTTTTTGATTTGCGTATTGTTCGCCGGTCTTTTTCAATGGATCGGCGTGTGTTTGGTCCCACTAATAAAAGGCGGCGCCGACTATGCGACAAGCTGGGGTACTTTAGCTGTTGTGCGCCCCGAAATCATATCGGTGCCAATGTCGATTGTGTTCACAGCGCTCGCATATCTATACATGTGCCTGTGCTTTTACCTGTTTTTCGTAGGTCTCATTTTGCTTCACACGATGGTCCATGATCTCTCGAGAATTGAAGAGGCATCGAAGACCCGGCCGGAGGTGGAATATCGACACGAATTCAATGAACTCGGTCTCAGACTGATGCGCGGAATTTTCCGGTGTACGGTTTTGGGTGTTTTGGTTGCCATATGCATGAAAGCCCAAAGCGCTTACCTGACATCGAACCGAGAGAACATTATCGCTTGGTTTGTCGGCGATATGTCATCAGCTTTGCATCACCACGCAGATGACAGCAACAGGTTCAGCTATAGTATGCCGACGCATTACAGCAGCCTTCTTGTCGCTATTTCGACCTGTGTTGTTTTTCTGTATGGCTCCATCCGTTTAGGTGGCGGAAGTCGATTTCAGGTGCCTTTGTGGAGGATGTCGGCGGTCGTAGCCTTACTCTTTGTTAGCTACTTGCTGATTGATGCATTTGCAGGCTTTTCGCTCGTTCTGGGCATTGGAGTCCTCCTCGGGATATATGGCCTGTGTGATCCAGGGTTTGGGCATCGCGAACCGAGTGAGGTAGGAAATCAGCGTGTATCATAATTGGCTTGATCGATGGGATGAGCGGCGGGCGCGGCGCGGTGAGGAGGGGAAGAAATCAACGTATTTCGTCCTTGACGCGGAACGCGCCTTTCCTGGCGCGGAGAAGGCAGCAAGTCTCGAGGAGTTTTGTGTTCTTGCAGACCAGGCCGTGGCTGATCCCGCCTTCTTCGATGAACCGAGTGGGAGCGATCAAGGTTTTCAAAGGCAAGATGGGTGGCTCAAATTTCCATCGGGCATGTCTACTGACGTTGAAGAGAACAATGTCGTCTGGGCGAAAATCACAGAAAGCGGGTCTTTCGATCAAGCATTGGTGATTTTTCATCACTGGAATGCCAGCGCGCGAAATCGTCAGATTGCCAGCTTTTTCTCGAAACGCGGCATCACGGTTGTCGAGATTGCTATGCCTTATCACTTCGAACGCAGCCGTCCAGGGGCGGTGCATGCCGACTATATGCTGAGCCCTAATCTCGGTCGAACTATCCAGTCTGTAAGGCAGGCAGTACGGGACGGGCGAAAACTCATTCGCTGGTTGAAAAGCGAAGGCTATCGAGAGATTTCCGTTCTTGGTATGAGCTTGGGTTCATGGGTCGCAGGGTTGATCGCAGCACACGACGCGAGTGTGTCGAAAGCCTCGTTATTTCTGACGGCGGGAAGTCTCGCGGATATGGTTTGGACGGGGCGCGCGACAAGATCGATACGTGAAAGCCTTGAGCCTGAGATAAAGCTGACTGACCTCCGTAGGGCTTGGGCACCGCTCAACCTGGAGAATTACGCGCAAAATCTCGCACGACCGGATCTCGCTCTTCATGTCGTGCTGGCTAAGAGAGACAAGGTGGTTTTGCCAGAACTATCGCAGAGGTTCATGCAAAGCTTGAAAGACGCCGATGCTCAGCCAAATATTCTGGAATTAAACTGTGGGCACTATTCGCTCGGCATGCCGCCTTACATTTTGTTGGCGGGTTTGGGCCTGAAACGGTTTCTGTCGTTCCGCTAGGCTCAGAGCTCGTTGATCAAACCCAGAAGGTGACGGTTGCTGCAATGCTGATGGCCGAGAGGAGGTGCGTGCGAAACGGTGCCCATGCGAGGTCCTGCGCGTATCCAGAGTGCGAGTGGGTTTCGCGCGAGGTCAATGAAGGGGTTGTCAGCAGCGCCTCTTCGAGCCTGGCGATGATCCGCAGATTGAACCGAGTTCGAACAATCTAATACCTCTGCAATTACCTGCCGGCTTTCCAGCTCGTCATGCTTGAGACGTTCAACAACTTCAGCAACGAAATGAGGAGGTGTATTCTGATCAACGGCGATAGTCTGATGTCTCGTCCCGCGCCGCAAATGGCCAGCTCGATCCTTCTGTCGAACATGCTACCACGGCGGGAGCTTGAGGTGACAGTTTGCCAGCCGGGAAGTCGATGGTCGGGAAGTGGTCTGTCGGGCACCGTCATGTCTGGATGGCACCCGCTTGGCAAGATGATTTGGGTGATGTTTGAGCTTGGCGGGTCGGGTGCAGTCATGTCTCCGGCCTGTAAGCGCGGCTTAATATGACCGCTGGCCCTGGTGTTTTGCGCTCAAATCGTTCCCTATCAAGTTACCGCGCCTAGTCGCGCTATACAGTGCCTGACGACTGTCTGTCGCGACCTTTTCAGTGTTGCGCGATCCCGGTATGGGAGCACGCGGATCTATTCCAAATCATTGGAGCGTGTGCTAGCTGCGTTATGCTTAGTGAAATGCAGCCATCAAGGACCACAAAGGGGCCGCGGTGAGGGTACGCTAATTGGACCATCTCATAATATTGGTTTTGCTCCGCCGCCTGGCCTGATTTTACTCCGGCGTTGACAGATGCCGCGGATGCCTCCGCATGTGTACGAGGTCTGGACATTGTGGCCGGATGGCCCCCACCTGCCAACCCGGGTGCGGGCGGCCATAGATGCACTCGTAACGGAACTGCCGAAGCAAGCGTCATCTTCACGGCGCTCGAACGAGGGCTGACACATGCCTGAAATTGAGTGTTCGCAGACGGTCGAAGATGCCGCGAATGTCTACGTCATCCATATGGTAGGGAATAAGATGGACCGGCTTTCAGAGATCGAGGCGTTCCCTGCTGTTGTCGAGACGGGCGGGTTTACGGCCGCTGGATTGAGAATTTAAGGCCCTGCACCTCTCAACCCGGCGGTGCGACGAAGGCCTTCTCTGGAAACGCCCTGCCAACCACCTCCAGGAATGCGCGCACCTTGGCGCCGACGAGGCGGCGTGAACTTTGCAGCGCCCAGATCTCCACGGGCGGCCCGGCAAGTGTTCCCCAATAGGCCAACCGACCAGCCTCGATGTCTTCGGCGACCAGGAGCTTTGGCAGCAAGGCTGCACCGGCACCCGACAGCACCGCATCGCGGACCATCAGCAGAGACGAGAGGCGGAGAACCGGGTCCGGCCGCAGGACAATGTCCGCCTCCGTTCCGGACTTGATACGCCAGAGAGTCCCGGGCGGTGTTGCGGAGAGCAGAACGGCCTTTACCGTCGCTTCCTCGCCATCCAAGCTGGGGGCGGGGCGGGGCATGCCGGGTGGTGCAACGATCAGGCGTTCATCGTTGAGAAAGCGGCGGCCGACGAGGCGTTCGTCCAGCGACGGGTCGATCCGGATGATCAGGTCATAGCCGTCCTCGACCGGATCGACCTTGCGATCCTCAGCAACGATTTCGAGCTGGACCTCCGGACAGGCCAAGGCAAACCGCACGCCGATGCGGGGCAGGGCGACATGCGCGAAGACGACAGGCGCACTGACACGTAACCTGCCTCTCGGCGTGGATGCGCCAAGCACGACCGCTTCTCCGGCCTCGGCGATTTCGCTCAGCAGCCCGTGCGTGCGCTCATGCAGCGCCCGTCCTTCCTCCGTTAGTCGCAGATTCTGCGCCCCGCGCTCGATCAGCCGCACCCCGAGGCTCTCTTCGAGTTCGGCGACCCGTCTTGACAACGTGGCCTTAGAACGGCCGGATACGCGGGCAGCGCGGCCAAACCCACCGTGGGCAGCAACGAGATCGAAATGGGACAATGCCTGAAGATCCATTATTGTGTTCCGTATTTGAGACAAGCAATCTCGATATTGTCGTCTTCTCATCGAAAATAAAACAGCTATCTTTTCCCTCATCAAATGCACATCAATCAAACACAAGGAGATTTCGACATGACCACTCTCGTGACAGGCAGCACAGGGACCATCGGGGCACAGGTCCTGGCTCATCTTCAAGCGCGCAATGCCGATGTTCGCGCCCTGACGCGCTCGCCGGAGACGGCGCAGCTTCCCGCCAGCGTTAAGGCGGTTCGCGGAGACCTCGCCGATCCGGATTCGGTGCGCGCAGCGCTCGAAGGCGTCAGCACGCTATTCGTGCTCGCCCCAAATGTCGCCGATGAACTGACCCAGGCGATGCTGACCCTGACGGTCGCCCATGAGGCCGGCATCAAAGGCATCGTCTATCTCTCAGTGTTCGGCGGCGATGGCTATGCCGACGTGCCGCATTTCGCAGGCAAGTACACGGTGGAACGCATGATCGAGGCGCTTGATCTGCCCGCGACGGTTCTGCGTCCCGCCTATTTTATCCAAAACGACCTTCGTCAGAAGGACGGACTGCTGAAGGCCGGCGTTTATAGCTCGCCGATCGGCGCGAAAGGTGTGTCGATGGTGGATATTCGCGACATCGGCGAGGCCGCCGCGATCGAGTTGGTTCGCCGTGAACAGGCCGCGACGCCGCTCGGCCGCGAAACCTACGCACTGGTTGGTCCCGACAGCCTGACCGGCGAAGGCATCGCCACAATCTGGAGCGAAGCCCTTGGCAACGCGATCCGGTATGGCGGCGACGATCTCGTCGTCATGGAGCAGCGCACCAAGACCATGCTGCCCGCCTGGCACGCGCTTGACCTGCGCCTGATGTTCAGCCGCTATCAGGCCGAAGGTGCGGTGGCGACAGCCGACGATCTGGCAGGTCTGACCAAGTTGCTCGGACGCGCACCGCGTTCCTATGCCGCTTTTGCCAGGGATGCTGCCGCCCAGTGGGCGAGGAACTGAGCCAGCATTTTATCCCTCCCCAATCCCGACGAAGGAGACCTGCCATGATAAGGATCCATCCCCTCTCGCCTGAAGATGCTCCCGCGGTGGCCGCGATGCGACAAGCCGCCTCGGCCCATAAGGGCGAGGCACTTGGGCCGGAGGCGCGGGCTATGTTCGACGCCATGTTTGCCGCAACGCCCGGGGCGGCGGATGTCTGGGTCGAGGCAGCGACGGTCGGCGGTATCGCCGGCTTCTGGCTCCGAGTGCCAAACGCACGACCGGGCGCGCGCATCCTCTATCTTCACGGCGGCGGCTATGTGCTCGGCTCAGCCCAGGCATTGACCCATTTCGCGGGGCAAATCGCCGTACGCGTCGGCGCCGATGCCTTCGTCCCGGACTACCGGCTGGCCCCCGAGCACCCGTTCCCGGCTGCGATCGACGATGCGGTCGCCGCCTATCGCGGCCTCGTCGCAGACGGAGCTGAGCGGATCATAGTCGCTGGTGACTCGGCTGGCGGTGGCCTGACGCTGGCGCTGCTATCGATCATCGCCGCCGACAAGGCTAAGGGCGCGGTGCAGCCAGTCGGCGCGGCAGTGATGTCGCCCTGGACTGACCTGGCGCTGACCGGCGACAGCTTCGAAACACGTGCGGAGGCAGACCCGATCTTCACGCGCGGCGTCCTCCAGGCCTTCGCTCACATGTATCTTCAGGGCCAGGATGCGGGTAACCCCAAGGCATCGCCGCTTTACGCCGAACTCGACAGACTGCCGCCGATCCGCATCGATGTCGGTGACAATGAGCTACTGCTCGCAGATTCCGTCCGCTATGGTGAGCGGGCAAGGGCGGCGGGCGTCGACATTACAGTATCGGTCTGGGAGGGCATGGCGCATGTGTTCCAATCCTCCCTCGGCCAGTTTCGCGCAGCCGAGACGTCCGTGACTGCCATCGCTGATTTCCTTCGCCAGCGGCTCGATGCCCCGGACGCAGCCACCGTTCCTTCCAACCCACTCAAAGGAGCTTGATCATGACACGCGTATTGTTTGTAGGCCAGAAGCCGGACACCGTAGACTTCTCCGATCCCTCCCTGCCACCGGGATTCAATGCTGAAAAAATCCAGGCGGGCATCGATATCGCTGAGACGACCATGACCGAGCGCGGTTGGGACGCCGACATCTTCATGATCGCTCCCGACGACAGTGGCATCGCAACATTGGCCGCGCAGATGGCGAGTGTGGACTATGATTGCGTCGTGATCGGTGGCGGCCTGCGCATCCCGCCCAAGGGGCTTCCGTTCTTCGAGAAGGTCGTCAACGCGATCCACCAAAGTGCACCGAAGGCAGCGATCGCATTCAACACCCGTCCCGAAGATACGGCAGAGGCCGCGGCGCGGTGGACCGGCGCGGATTGAGCGCAAGATCAGGTTGTCGATGTGGGAGAGCATGCAGCTGCCTTCCAATCTTCTCTCGGCCGTTTCTCGCGGCCGAGCTGGCCGTTACCGCCATCGCTAATCTACTCCGCCAAGGCTCAGCAATGCTTCGCGTCCGTCAGCACAACTTCGGAGGTTTGACATGAAAATTCTGGTATTGGGCGCGACCGGCGCCACCGGCCGGCTGATCGTCGGCAAGGCCGTCGCAGAGGGATACAAGGTCGTCGCCCTCGTTCGCTCCAAGGCAAAGGCCGCGGATCTCGCCGGCGCCGAATTGATCGAAGGCGATGCCCGCGATCCCGCCGCGTTGACCCGCGCGATCGCCGGCTGTGATGCCGTCGTCAGTTCGCTAGGCACCGCCATGAGCCCGTTCAAGGAAGTGACCCTGCTCTCGACGGCGACGCGCGCGTTAGTCGGCGTCATGGAAAAGCAGAACATTCCTCGTCTGGTTTGCATCACCGGACTGGGTGCCGGCGACAGCCGCGCCATGGCGGCTTCTTCTTCGACCGGCTGTTCCTGCCTCTGATGCTGCGCAAGGTCTATCAAGACAAGGATCGCCAGGAAGATGCGATCCGGGCCAGCACGCTTGACTGGACGATTGTCCGGCCGACGGTGCTCAACGACAAGCCGGCGCGCCGCGGCCTCAAGGCGTTGACCGACCTGTCCGGCGTCCATGGCGGGACCATCGCCCGATCCGATGTTGCCGAGTTCGTCGTGCAGCAACTCACCGAAGATACGTGGCTGCGCAAAGCGCCGTTGATCACCTGGTAGGTTGTCCTCAGGTCGATCGCGTCTGCAGTTCCTCAAGATCGCACATGCGCTTTCGGAGGTGAACCGAAGGTGGACCTGAAAGCATGGCCAAATGCACTCTGCGACGTATATCCAACCTTGCGTGCGATGCTGGCGACAGTCTCATCACCTTGAATTAGCGCCGCACGAGCGATGGTGAGACGCCACGCCCGTACGTAGGCGAGTGGCGGTTGTCCCACCCGGCGCGTGAACTCCGCAGAGAAGGCCGCCCGCGACATACCCGCCACCCCGGCGAGCTGGGCCACCGTCCATGGTTGCGAGACGTCCCCGTGAATGACGCGAAGGACCCGGCCGAGCCGAGGTTCCAACAGAGCACCGAGCCATCCGATCTCCACCTGCTCGATACTGCCCGCGTAGGCCCGGATCGCCTCAACGAGCAATACATCAGCTAGCCGGGCACTGACGATCTCGCTACCGATGATATCGCGCTCGATCTCGTCATTCATCAACCCAAGGATTGTTGCTATCGCTCCGGACGCAGCCGACGATCGGGGAACGAGCAGGAAATCCGGCAGCATGTCGAGGAGGAAGTCCGAATTTCCAGGGTCGAACGTGACGGTTCCCCCGATTGCAATTGTCTCGTCACCCCCCAGACGGGCAACATCGCCGCCTGCGTCATAGAGGGCTTGGCCGTCGTTGGGCGGCACCTCCGGATCGCTGGCTATCGCATAGGCCACGCGCCCCAACAGGCAGACATCTCCTGCGCTCATACGTTGGGGCGCCTGCGCCGGTCTGATGATCCAGGCTGTTCCGCGCAACAGCGCCACAAACTTGAGCCGGTCGAGCGCTGGAAATGTGAGAGCCCATCGTCCTGCAGCTTCCAGCCGGGTGCGACGGCTCACGCTGGCACCAAGAACGTTGAGGAAATCCGATAGGGGATCATTCATAGCTTTAGACGATCGCGATAATTTCATAGACTGATAAGCATAGGTCATCTTGAGCCCCATGCCTATCTTCTTGGATGACACCAACAAAGGAGAATAGCTTTGGGTATCGAAGGCAAGGTTGTCGCTATTACGGGCGCAAGCAGCGGGATCGGTCGCGCGACGGCGAAACTGCTGGCAGAACGAGGGGCTTTTGTCGTGTTGGGAGCGCGCCGCGAGGAGGCGCTGGCAGCGATCGTCAATGAGATTACCGCTGTAGGCGGCAAGGCTGTATATAAAGCGACTGACGTTCGCCAAAGGAGCGATCTCGAAGCGCTTGTCGCATTCGCACTCGAGCATCGCGGCAGGCTCGACGTGATCGTCAACAATGCAGGGATTGGGCCCCTATCGCGTTTCGATGCGCTCCGCGTCGAGGAGTGGGACGCCATGATCGACGTCAATCTGCGTGGCACGCTCTACGGCATCGCGGCCGCTCTGCCGGTCTTCCAGCGTCAACAATCGGGCCACGTCATCAACATCGTCTCGACTGCAGGCATCAAGATCGTCCCCGCCATGGGCGTGTATGCGGCGACAAAGAACGCAGTGCGGACCATCAGCGAAACCTTGAGGCAGGAAGCAGGACCGAATCTGAGGGTAACCGAGATTTCTCCGGGGATGATCTCCACCGACTTTGCAAGCTCGATAACCGATCCGGCCGTGAAGTCGGCTATTGAAGAACGCATTTCCAATGTAGCCATCCCACCGGCTTCGATCGCTCGGGGCATCGCCTACGCGATCGAGCAGCCGGACAATGTGGACGTTGGCAGTATTGTTATACGACCGACCGCTCAAGATTGAACGGCTACGGTCAGTTGAAACCTTGGCATAGGCCAATAAACGTCTCTGGACGTCGGCGGAATGACAACCATCGCCGCCCTAACCAGTTGTTCCAATCCACGAAGATCCTTCTATCGGGGCCCCAAGGGTCCGTCCGAGAATTTCGGTATCTTGGTTTTCATCGAAGCAATGCATCTCCTCCCGCGGCAAGCTTTTTGTTTTGGGGACTGGCTGATCAGAACCCGGGATCGAACTGCGGTTCTTGCCCGCTCACTCCGGTGTTGAGCGATGACAGGGTGATTCCCAGCCGCACCGGCCGTCTGAACGGGAACACCGAGGCGAGCAGGGTATCTGCAATCTCCAGGATCATGTCGGTGTCCGAGATCGAAGCGGTCAACCGACTACTTGCTCCTTGTTGAGGAAACGCTCCAGATCCTCGATGCTCGTCATGACGGCTTCGAACTCAGGCGGTGTCGCAAAGATCATCGCCGACATTCTCTCGTAGTCGGTCGCCAGTTTCTTGCGCATATCGGCCGTCGGCACCAGCCGGAAACTGCCGGGTACGGCCCGATCATAGCGATGGTCAGGCGCGCGGAACATCAGTTCCTTGTGCTGACGGCACGCTTCGGCAAGATCGAGCATGGATGCGGTCGTCTTCCCGTAGTCGGGATGGCTCCAGATCTGGTGAACATCGTAATAGTGGCGCGAGTATCGGTTGAGGTCGGGGACCTTTCTTTCCGCATTCTGGTCGGCATTTCGCTTCTCGGTCATTTCCGTCATGGCATGAAGGATGAGGACCTTTTGTCAACGCCGGAGTAAAATCAGGCCAGGCGGCGGAGCAAAACCAGGCCACCATCGGCGCACGCATGAGACCTCCGGGAGGGCGTAGCCCGAGCGGGGGTCTCATGCGTGCGCGTCGATTTTCTGAAGGGGGTTTCAGCCGGCCTTTCGGGCTCGGCTTTGGGCGAGACGATAGCTATCGCCGTTCATCTCCAGGATATTGACGTGGTGGGTGATGCGATCGAGCAGTGCTCCGGTGAGACGCTCCGATCCCAAGGTTTCGGTCCATTCGTCAAATGGAAGGTTGCTGGTAATCAGGGGTCGCGCCGCGTTCATAGCGTTGTGAGATCAGCTCGAACAGCAATTCTGCGCCGGTCTTGGAAAGCGGCACGAAGCCCAGCTCGTCAATGATGAGAAGCTGGTATGCGGCCATTTGCTTCTGGAAGCGGAGCAGACGTCTTTCGTCACGGGCCTCCATCATCTCGCTGACCAAGGCGGCGGCTGTCGTGAAGCCGACAGACAGCCCCTTCTGACAGGCTGCCAGGCCGAGACCGAGTGCAACATGGGTCTTGCCCGTGCCGCTGGGCCCAAGCGCGATCACGTTCTCGCGACGCTCGATCCATTCGCAACGGGCCAGTTCCAGCACCTGCATCTTGTTGAGCTTCGGGATGGCGGCGAAGTCGAAACTGTCGAGGCTTTTGACGACCGGGAACCTGGCCGCCTTGATGCGACGCTCGACCTTGCGGCGGTCTCGTTCGATCATCTCCCGTTCGGAAAGCCGAAACAGGTATACAACATGATCTACGCCCTCTGTGGCGCATAGCCGGGCCAGCTTCTGATACTCGCGCTGGAAGGTCGGCAGCTTGAGGGTTTTGAGATAATGGGAGAGCAGGATCTCCGGCACTTCGGTGCTCATGCCGCTTCCTCCTCATGGTCGGAAAGCAATCGCATATAGGCCTTCGCGGATGTCGTTTCGACCGTCGCCCTCGGTAGGTACGGATAGATGGAAAGGTCCAGTCGCGGCGGCCGGCGCTCCACCCGGCAAAGGATCAGATGTTTGACGGCGTCGAAGCCGATCGCGCCGAGCTGGAGAACCTGCTTTACTGCAGCATGCAGGTCAGCAAGCTCAAAGCTTTCCAGCAGGCGCAGGACCTGCACATATTCCCGCCGGCCATGCTTTGCCATGCGGCCTTCCATCAGTCGGCGCAGCGTAGCGAACTCTTCCGGCAGGTCCCAGCCCTGAAGAGGGGCAGCCTGATCCAGCGCATTGATCTTCTGCTCGATCAGCGGCAGATAATGAACGGGATCGAAGACAACGTCTTCCCGTTCCCAGCACCGCGGATGGCGGGCGATGATCTCACTGCTGCAGCCGATCACCACCTTGTCGACATAGCCTCGGACCCAGACGTCCTGGTGGCCGTAGGCAACCGGGACGGAATAGTCGTTGGTTTTGTAACGCACGAGCGATTGGGCCGTGACTTTGACGCCTGCCTGATCACACGCATCGAAAGGCGAAGGCGGCAAGGAGCGCATGGCAGCAAGATCGCGTTGCAGGCGCTCGCCGATCGTCTCCTTCTCGCCCCGCAGCCTGTCGCGCTGACGTTTGCGGCATTACTCCTCCAGCCAGGCGTTGAACGCCTCCCATGTCGCAAACTGCGGGATCGGTACCATGAAGTTACGTCTGGCATAGCCGACGAGGCCTTCGACATTCCCTTTATCGTTGCCTTTCCCCGGACGGCCATAGCGATCCCGGATCAGGTAGTGAGACAGCAAGCCGCTGAACAGCGCCGCACGCTTGCGGGTGCCATCGGGCAGTATCTTCGCCACCAGGCAGCGGTCGTTGTCGTAGACGATCGATTGCGGCACAGCACCGAAGAAGGCAAACGCATGGACGTGACCGTCTACCCATGCCTCCGACACGGCCGCTGGATAAGCCCGCACATAGCAGCCGTCGCTGTACGGCAGGTCGAGCACGAAGAAGTACGCCTTTCGCTCCACGCCGCCAATCACCACCATCGCTTCGCCGAAGTCCGCCTGCCCATGGCCCGGCGGATGAGCCAGCGGCACGAACACCTCCTGGCGACGTTGATCCCGCTCGCGCACGTAGTCCTTGATGATCGTGTAGCCGCCGGTGAACCCGCACTCATCTCGCAGACGGTCGAACACCCGCTGGCCGTGACGTTGCTTGCGCGGCACCTTCAGGTCCTCATCAAGCCAATGATCAATTATCGAGACGAACGCATCCAGCTTGGGCCGCTGGATCGGTGACCGCCGCTGATAGCCGGGCGGTGTCGAATACGACATCATCTTGGCCACGCTGTCGCGAGATATGTTGAAATGCTTCGCAGCCTGACGCCGGCTCATCCCTTCCGAGCAAGCCAGTCGAACCTTCAGATATAATTCCACGGTGTAGATCCCCAGGCCCTCCTGCATTCGTCGCAGAAGGGTAAATAGGTGGCCGAGTTTTACTCCGCCGAAGCGGGACTATCCCGCCGCTACCGTGGCCGACTTTTGCACCGCCGCTCTCAACCTCTCAACTGCGACCAATAGTCAAGCATTTCCGGAGTGATCGTAGACGGCAAAACCAAAACGTCACCAGGTCGAGCGAACCACAGCATGCGTAGCGCGGCGTTGGCTGTCGTGATCTTTTGGCTAATTCCCATTTGCTCCTGAGCGCCAACCATTGCGTCATTGTCTACATTCCCAATCAGTATCCTAGGCATAAAATTCCTTAATAGATAATTTGGCTGCGCAGGCAGCTGTAGCGTCTTGTTGGCATAGCGCCGCCATTTATAACCTTGGATTATTTACAGTTTGTTGACTCTCAGCTATACCGGACGCACTCTTAGCGAGCGTTCACGCTTGGTGGGATTTCAAGTGCGCCGTTTGCAGCTTTCGTCCAAAGCTCGTCGCTTCAACTGAATCCGAATCACGGATCACGCCAGGCAAAAGGTGACTTGAAGCGCTTCATGATCCGCTCTCGCCGCCGCGGACTGGCTGGTGGGAATGCTCCGCCCGATTGTTCGGGCCTTTATGGAAGCGATGCTCGACGTCGGGCATGATGTCCCGCTTTGCGGCGCCGTAGGATCGAAGCTTGTCCGTGATCATCACCCGTGGCGCTCGGCTTTGGCTCTTCAATAGCTTACCCATCAGGCGTTTGGCGGCCTTGGCATCGCGGCGCCCTTGTGCCAGCACCTCCAGAACAAAATCGTCCTGATCAACGGCGCGCGACAGCCAGTGCTTCTTGCCTCGGATCGAAATGACGGCCAAACTTCGCCGCCTACAGCCGGACCGTCTGATGGGAGACAATGACCCCGCGGACAGCCAGCAAATCCTCGACCATCCGCAGGCTGAGAGGGAAACGGAAATAAAGCCACACGGCGTGGGCAATGATTTCAGCGGGAAAGCGATGGCGGCGATGTAGCGGATCACGGTCCGTCAAGGCCCGTCATCGCACATCGAATTCCACGTTCCGTTAAGTTGACGATGCCTAAGCAATTCCTTCTTGCCCGACGCTCAGAGCCGCTTTTCACGCAAAGCGTTCATTGCAGAAATCGTATCATCGAAAGAAACGAGCTTGCCATCCGAGCCGAGTCCCATGGCGACCTTTGCGGCTACCGCCGAGGCGAAGCGCACCGACTGCCGAAGATCCCAACCCTTGACAATACCGGTGATGATGCCGGCAGTGAAGCTGTCGCCGCAGCCTGTGGTATCGGATACCTGTACCTCGAACGCCGGCAACTGGAAGTCCTTGCCATGTTCGGGTGAGACATAGACCCCGGCAGCACCAAGAGTGAGCACCGTGTTCTTCACACCGCGTGTCTTGTAGAATTTGGCAACGTCAACCGGGTCATATACACCGGCCATTGCGCTGGCTTCCTCTATGCTCGGTACGAAGTAATCGACATACGGAAGGCATGGCTCGACGAGAGAGAAGGTCTCAGGGGTGGCCTGGATCAGATCAAATGTGGTGAGCCGGCCTTTCTCCTTGGCCGCCTTCAGAAACTTTACGGTCGGCGCGCCATCAAAGGACTTAAGCAACCCGGTTCCGCCGACATGCACGACTTTTGCGTCGAGGGCAGCCTCGTAGTCCTCGTCATTCACATCGAAAAGCGCGGCTGTGCCGGGAACATACAATGCGGGGCGTTCGCCGTTCGGTCGGACGGGCAAGATCGTGGCCGACGTCTGGGCGACATCCGTGCGTCGCACCAGCGAGCATTCGATGCCAAATCTTTCCATCTTGGCACGCAGGAAATCGCCCATTTCATCGGCCCCGACTGTCGTCACAGCGCGTGTCCTGAGGCCCAGGATCGCGCAATCGACTGCCGTCGCACCGGCGGTACCGGCAACCGTCATGCGAATCTCCTCGACATAATCAGCCCTGCCGCCCTCGGGAATCCTAGTCACTGGCCGCGCGAGAATGTCCAGCACGTAGAAGCCGACCGAACTCACATCGAAAGTCGTCATTTTTCACCCCTAAATGTTCATTCAACTAGTGATTCCAATCGCTTCGAAAAACGGATTGTGACATCGGATGATCGTCTCCCCGCATAAATCAAACCTGATCAGGCTTACAATTCCGTCAACATGTCGACGCGGAAGCCATGGATCTGCGGCAGGAAATCGGTTGCGAGGAAAGTCTTGAGGCAATCTCGTGCAACCCACACACCGGTCATCTGGGCGCCGAGGCAGAGCACGTTGGCATTGTTGTGCTCGCGAGCGAGGCGTGCACCGAGCGCATCGTGAATCGGTGTCGCTCGAATCTCCTTGAAACGGTTTGCCGCGATGCTAATGCCAAGTCCGCTGCCGCAGATGAGAACGCCCCAGGCCGCTTCGCCGCCGATGATCGCGTTTGCGACGGCCTTGGCATAGTTCGGGTAGTCGACCGCATCGGCGGTATCGCAGCCAAAATTTATGACTTTGTAACCCATCTCTTCCAGATCTGCCTTCAGGATGAATTTGAGATCGTGGGCGACATGGTCGTTGCCCATCGCAACGATTTTGGAGTTCGGCATTTCAGTACCTTTCAGCGCAGCGAATTATCGGGTTGCCTTGACCAGGCAACGGTCTGAGGAAACGGGGTTACCGCCTGCTTTTCGATCCCAATCTAAGGCTTGTATCAGCAAGGCCGCGCTCAAACGGAGTCTCTCGACAAAGGTCTCGGCATAGTTGGGAAAATTGACCATCGTCCGGATGGCATCTTTCTCGTCGTTTTCGTCAGGGGTCTGGCAGCATTGCTCCACCCGCCGCGGCTTCAGACAGACGTCTCATTTGTTGTGGCCGTAAGTGCCCATTTTCTCGAGAACGCGGCTGATTTCGTCAGGAGGCAGCACGCGGGCCTGACCAAGCTGCAACGTCCCGTGATATTGACGCGCCAGCGTCTCCACTTCTACCGAAAGCCACAGCGCATTCGAGAGCGATGTCCCGACCGCAATGATCCCATGATGCTCGAGAAGGCAGGCCTTGCGATTTTCGAGCGCCTTGACTGCATTTTCCGACAGTTCGGAGGTGCCGAAGGTGGCATAGGGCGCGCACTTGATGTCACTCCCGCCTGCCACCGCCACCATGTAGTGAATGGCCGGTATGTCGAGGCCCATGATAGCAATCATGGTCGAGTAGATCGGGTGGGAGTGCACGATCGCATTGACCTCGGGTTTCGCGGCCATAATATCGCGATGGAAGCGCCATTCGCTGGAGGCTTGCAACAGCCCCTCCGTCGTGCCGTCCATGTTGAGTTTCACGATGTCGGAAGCCGTGAGGGTCTCATAGGGCGTGCTTGTCGGCGTAATGAGCACGTAATCCTCATGCCGGACGCTGATATTGCCCGAGGTTCCCTGGTTGATCCCGAGACGGTTCATCTCCAGGCAGGCCGCGACAATTGCCCGTCGCTTTTCGAGTTCCGTGGTTTCGATCATTTTTTATGCCCATTTCAGATAGATTTAGCCACCGTCGACCGACACGAACGAACCGGCGGCGCCAAGAACAGGACGGTGGAGGCGATGTCAGACGCACATATCGTCTGCGTCATCCGGTTCATGTCCAACCAGACTTTGCGCCGTTGCGAGAATATCGACACAGCGCCAGAAACATCCTCCCCAGGCGTCAAGTACCAATGCCGTTGGCGCAATTCCCTGACGACCGCCCATCGCCGCTCCGAGGCCCAAATTAGAAAGAATGCCGGAAGCTGTCAATCTGGTAATTACCAGAATTAGATAGCTTCCCATACTTATCCGTCAATAGGCTCTTCACGAGCCAATTTTGACGTGAATCCGAGCGACGGAAGAGTCGTAGTAGGCTTGGTAATATTCGAGCGCATTGCCGTCGTGATCATAGGCAATCGACTCGATCGCGATTAACGGATGGTTGGGTTCGATTCCCATTTCCAGGACAACATCCTCCGGCGGCAGTTCCGCCGTGAACCACCGCTCGGCGTTCTTGACCGTCAGACCGTAATGTTCCTTGAGCGTCTGGAATATCGACCTATCCTCGATATCCAGCTTTTCCATACCCGGGACCTTATGCGCGGGCAGCGAGATGTGCGTCAGCGTTAGCGGCTTTCCATCGGAAAAATAGACGCGGCCGATACGGATGACGCTTCCATTCTCCGGAATCTTGAAAATCCGCTGTTCGGACTCGCTCGGCGCCACGCGAACAAATTCGAATGTCTTGACGGTCACGGTGTGTCCCCTTGCGGTGAGATCGCCGAACACGCCGAGATTGGCGGTGATGAAATCCGTTTCCTGCTTGCCGCCGGCGACAAACATGCCCTTACGCGGCATCTTGACGATATGGCCTTCTGCCGCAAGTGCGCCAAACGCCGCGCGGATCACCGGCTTGGACGCCTCGAAAATCTCGCACAGCGTCTGCTCCGGCGGGATCTGCGACTGCGGCGGCAGCAAGCCGCTTATGATAGCGTCCTGTATGCGGTTCTTGAGTTGCACCCACAGCGGCGAGGCATCCGAACGATCGAGATTGGCTTCGGCGAGCTTGCGGAAAATGACCGCCGACTTATCGTCGCCACTGTATTTCGGGCGCCCTCGCGACCTGACCTCGGACATCAGCTCCCCCCCAATCCTTGCCCGTCCCACACGGTCGGACATTCAAAAACTCTTATTTTCAACGGAAGTCCGACAACCGCAGCGGCCTGTCAATGGGCAAGCCGAAATCTTTGATTATGTTCATGTAACCATGGTCCTCTTTGTAGAGGCTGGCCTCATTTCCCAATTGATCACGATATGTCTCAGAAGCCGCTGATGCAGGATGCATTCAGCGGCTCCACAGGATAACAGGATGTCTTGGCTGGCACGCGCGGGGCAATCTCACGGCAATGAACGCTCACAATCATCCCTGCATGATTATCTTCATGAATTCCTTTTCGAAGCGGCTGTTGTCCACATCGAGCGCCACATCGGCATTGAAGAGATGCCTGGAGACAGGCCGGCGATCGGGGATCGTCTGGCCACGGGTGATTTCACCATGCAGCTCGATATCGGCGAACATTCGTTCGGTGACGACGAAGCTTGGATCCTCGCAAACCGCGACGGCAAGTGGATCGTGCAATGGGCATCCGTCATTATCCGGGTGCATCTGCCTGTACGAATCGACATAGAACTGCGTGATCTCCATCATCGTCCGCGCGGCATCGTCACCCTTGTCGCTGATCTCGGCCATCATGGCGGAAGAAAGAAGCGTCCTCATGGTCACGTCCATGCCGATCAGAACGATTTCGGCGCCGGAATTGAGCACGATGCGGGCCGCTTCGGGGTCGTTGTGGAAATTGGCGTCGACCATCGGGTTCTTCACGCCGTGGATACCCGGATGGTAGAGCGTCGAGCCCATGATGACGATCTTCCGGATCATCCCGGCAATTTCGGGGGCCTTGGCAAAGGCGAGCGCGACATTGGTCATCGGGCCCACCGGGCATAGCGTGATCTCGCCGGGGTTTTCCTTCACCAGGCGGATGATGAGGTCTACGGCATGTTCGTCGACCGGTTTGATCATGGGGGCCGGCAGTTCGACGTCGCCCAGCGCGTTGGTGCCATGCACATAGTCTGCCTCGCGCTTGAAAGGCTTGAGCAGCGAACGGGACACGCCTTTGGCGACGGGAATGTCCGGCCGACCGAGCAGTTCGAGGATTTTCAGCGTATTTTCGGTGGCGATCGCCACTTCGGTATTGCCATAGACGGTTGTCAGCGCCTCGAGCTTGATGTTGGGATGGCGCACGGCATAGAAGATGGCCATTGCGTCGTCGATACCCGTATCGACGTCGAGGATCATGCGGCAGATTTCGGCCACGTCAGGTCTCCATTGTTCTCAGTGTTTTCGGATGTTGTCAGGACTGGGCGGCCGTCCCCTTGGAAAGACGGCCGAACTTCTTGCTATAACTGATGATCAGCGCCAGGAGCGTGACCAGGTAGGGAACCATGTCGGTGAGCTGATTGGGCAATCCCTCGCTCTGCATCCTCACCGAAATCGCATCCGCGATGCCGAACAGAATGCAGGCAAGTGCCGTCAGCAGCGGATTGTTGCGGCCGAGCATGCAGGCCACGACGGCGATCCAGCCGCGGCCGGCGCTCATGCCTTCGGAGAAGATGCCAACGGTCCCAAGAGAAAGTTGGGCACCGCCTAAGCCTGTCAAACTCCCGGCGATCAGCACGGTCAACACCTTATAGCGGATCACGTTCACGCCCATACTCTCGGCGGCCTCGGCATCCTCGCCCACGCCGCGTAACCTGAGGCCCGTGGCTGTTTTGTGCATGACGATGGCGACGATGGCGGTGATCAGCCAAGAGAGACAGGTCAGCCCCGTCTGACGAGAGAAGATCCAGCCGATCCAGGGAATTGAATTGATCGAGGCGATGCGGATCTTGCCTAGTTCGGCAATGCCGGGGTCGCTGAATACGCCGCTGACGCCAAACATCTGCCGCAAAAGATAAGCCGTGAGGCCTGATGCCAGGAGATTCATGCCGATGCATATGATCACCGGATCGCCGCGGAATACCGTCGCGCCATAGGCGAGCACGAGCGAGAAGACCATGGTTCCGACTATGGCGATGACGACGCCGGCCCAGGCATTGCCGGTATAGTAACTTCCGACGATAGCCGCGAAGGCACCGATCAGCAATTGACCTTCCAGGGCCATGTTGAAAACGCCCACGCGGCCGCAGAGCGTACCGGCCAATGCTGCCAGCAGGATTGGAGTGATGGCCTGCACGGTCGAACTGACGATGAAGGGGCTAATGAAATCCATCATGATGTGCGCCTTCCAACACCGTGGCGGATTGCCAGGAAGAGAATGATCACCGCCTGCAAAACCATGGTCAGCACCCGCGGGATCTGGGTCTCGCGCTGCATAGCAAAACCACCGGTCTGAAGTGCCGCAAAGAACAGACCGGCGGCAATTGCCCCCAGAGGCTCGCCCCGGGCAAGCATTGCCGCCATCAACCCCGACCAGGTATAGGCGGGAGTGAGGAGGGCGCCGTCCTGGAAGCGGTAGAGCGTGCCGAGCACGACGGTTGCCCCGACGAGGCCGGCGATCGCGCCGCTCGCGAATATGGTGGTCAATATCTGGCGGTTGGAGTTGACGCCGCCATAGGCCGTGAACCGGGCGTTGAGCCCGCGCATTCGTAACTCATAGCCACTGACGCTGCGTCGATCGATGAACAGGACTACGGCAATGGCGAGGATCAGGGAGAGGACGCCAATATTGAGAGGCCCATAGATCGTCATCAGCCGACAGCCTTCCGGGATCAGTCTCGTCTGGGCAAGACCTGTCGAGGTATCGCGCACCACGAAGCCGACGAGATAGGAGGTGATGCCGATAGCCGGATAGGAAAGCAGCAGGCTCGAAATGAGCATGGGGACGCCGAAGCGGGTTTGTCCCACTGCCGCAAGCGAGGCGTAGAGCCCGGCGGCGACCATGGCAAGCGCGATGGCGAGCACGATAAGAAACGGCGCGGGGCCGGGCACATAGAGCGGGACGATTGCCGCAACCAGGCCCCCGACCGCGAGCTGGCCGTCGCCGCCGAGATTGACCATGCCGCCGCGCAGCGGAATCGAGGCAGCGAGCGTCATGCCGACCAGCGGCACCGCCCAGTTGAGTGCATCGGGCCAGTTGCGCGGCGCCAGCGCGCCCACGACGATCTGCCAATAGGCGGAAATCGGATCGCCGCCCGAAAACAGCACCAGCAGGCCGCCGATCAGAACGCCAAAGGCGATGGCCACCAATACCGGGGGAAGACGCGGCAATCTATACGATTTGACTGTCCTGGAACTCATGCCGCCTCCGCCATACGCCCGGCCATCAGCAAGCCAAGTTTTTCCTCATCGGCCTCCGAGGCAGGAATGTCGGCAAGGACGCGGCCCTCGTACATCACCAGGATGCGGTCGGACAGAGCAAGGATTTCGCTGAGTTCGGCTGATACGAGAAGAATGGCGCAGCCGCGATCACGTTCCCGGACTAGTTCGCCATGAATGAATTCGATGGCGCCGACATCGACGCCGCGCGTCGGCTGTTCGGCGATCAGCAGTGGCGCCTGATGGCTAAGTTCCCGCGCGATCACGACCTTCTGAAGGTTGCCACCCGAAAGAGTTGCAACGGGAACCGCTTCGCCACCGATCTTAATGGTAAATCGGGCGATCAGAGACCGAGCATGGTTCATCACGGCACCCCGGTCGATCAAAAACCCTCGCGCCAACGGAGCCTTTCGCTGAAAGCCCATCGCGAGATTGTCGGCGGCCGATGCCGCTTTCGCAGTACCGGTCACCGCCCGATCTTCGGGCACATAGGCGAGACCCGCCTGCCGATGACTTTCGATATCGCGGAAAGTCACGTTGGCTCCGGCGATAGTAACGGTGCCGCTATCCGGATGCGATAGACCGGTCAATGCTTCGATCAACTCGTTCTGGCCATTACCTGCAACACCGGCAATGCCGACAATTTCGCCGGTGCGAACATCGAGGCTCAGATGGTCGACCACAGGTTTCATGCCGCCGGCTCTGATCACCAGGTCATTGACCGAAAGCACGACGTCGCCGGGCTTCGCCGCGGATTTTTGCACGGTCAGATTGACGGTGCGACCGGTCATGGCATGAATGATCTCGCGCGGCGTGGTATCGCTGGTCACCATGCGCTCAGTCACCTTGCCATTGCGGAGTACCGTGACGCGATCGGTGATCGCCATGACTTCATGCAGTTTATGCGTGACGAAAAGAATGGTGCGCTCGTCGGCGGTCAGGTTGCGGATCACGTCGAAAAGTCCGTCTCGCTCCTGCGGGGTCAGCACGGCCGTCGGCTCGTCGAGAATAAGGATCCGGGCATTGCGATAGAGCGCCTTCAGGATCTCCACCCTTTGGCGGACTCCCACGGAGAGTGCGCTCACCTTTGCAATCGGATCGACCTGCAGCCGGTAGCGTTCGGCAAGGGCGACGACGCGGGCAATCGCCTCCTTACGGTCGATGAAGCCGAAGCGGGCCGGTTCATGGCCATAAACGACGTTTTCCCAGACCGACAGTGAATTGAAGAGCTTGAAGGCCTGGTGGACCATGCCCATGCCGTGGCCGATGGCATCGAGCGTGGAGCGATACTGAACTTCCTTTCCACGTAGAACGATACTGCCCGCGTCCGGCGCCTGCTCACCGTACAGAATCGACATCAATGTCGATTTCCCCGCGCCGTTCTCACCCATGACGGCGTGTACCTCGCCGCGCATCACGCTCAGGTCGACATGATCATTGGCAACGAGGCTACCGAAGCGTTTGACGATGCCAATCACCTCGAGCTCAATCTTCTGCATGGGTTCAGCCTGTTACGAGGGGTTTGCGCGGGCAAGAGACCGGCATGGCGACGGTTATGGTCAACGTTATTGGTCAAGCTTCATCGGGTCGGCGACGACGACCTTGCCTGCGACGATCTCGTCCTTCAGAACGCGCACTTTCTCGATGACATCCGGGTATTTGGCGATCAGGCAGTCTGATTTGTCGACCTCCGGCTGCAGACCGGTGAGTGTCATGCCGCCTTCGGAAAGGCCGAGGGCGACCACCTGTTCGCGCTTGCCGGTCAGAATATCCTTGACGCCCTTTTCGACCGCGACATCGGTGAGCTTTATGACATTATCCATCACTTGGCCCGGCGACTGCTTGCATTGGTTGACATCGACGCCGAAGGCCGCCGCACCGGGGAAATCTTCCATTGCCTTGAAGATGCCGCCGTTCGAACCAGAGGCAGCGGCAAGGACGCGATCCACATCGCCTGTCAACATGACGGTTGCGCGCTGCTGGCCACGGGCCGGGTCGGAGAAGGGATTATCGCCGCCGATCCAGAGGTTCGCCGCGGTCTTGATATCCGGTTTCACGTGCTTGGCGCCGGCGAGGAAAGCGTCGTTGTAGCGATGAATGAATGGGATATCGAGCGCGCCGATGGCACCGACCTTACCGGTCTCGCTGGTCAAAGCCGCTTCGGCGCCCGCCAGGAAATTGGTCTCATACTCGCGGAACACCGAGCAATAGATGTTCGGCAGCATTTTGGACGGGCAGCTGTCGATCTGCAGGAATTTGACGTTGGGATACTGGACGGCGACCTCCGGCAGGATGTCGTTGAATTCGAAGGTGATGGCGACAACCAAATCAGCGCCGTCCTTGGCAGCGGCTTCAAGATTCTGGCGCTGGGTAGTCGGATCGGTGCTCTCATAGGTCTTGGCAGTACCGCCAAGCTCCTTGGCTGCGCGCTCGGTACCGATCTTCCCAAGCATCAGGAAGCTGTTCACCCCCACCGGATCGGAAGAGACATAGATAATGAGCGGCTTGCCGCTTTCGGCGACGGCGGGCTTAATTGAAGCGACAGTTGAAAGCGCCATGATACTGGCGGCGAGCATTTTCCCAAATTTCATGTGTTCCCCTATTTTATTCTTTGTTGGACCTCTTGCCACGAAATCCCTGGGGCACGTCGTGAGATCCAATGATACGGGCGTCGGCAAGTCCCGGCTTCATTCGGGATTCTCGCCTATCGAAATGCAATTCCGGGCGCTGCATTTCGCAAGTTTTAGAATTTTATAAAATCATCTCCAAACCGATAACTCAAGAAACGCTATTCGATGATATCGTGGATGTCAATCTGGTTATTACCAGAATTTGCGATGCGTCGCGCGGTCATTTCATTGCGCACTGAAGTGGCGTATGATTGGCGCAAAATAGGATCTCACCTCAAGCCTCCGACTATTTCTCCACGCTTCATGCTCCAGCCGGCTCTGTTGCAAAATTTCCGCTGATGCCCGAAAGAGCGTTGTCAATTTGCAGCGAGACTTTTGATGGGTGATTTCAAGTGGCGTCATTTTCAGGGTGAGATTATCGTTTGGGCGGTCCGCTGGTATTGTCGCTATGGGGTGAGCTACCGCGACCTTGAACAGATGATGGGTGAGCGGGGTGTGCCCGTAGATCATTCGGCGATTTACCGCTGGGTCCAGAAATATGCGCCGGAGATTGAAAAGCGGTTGCGATGGCACTGGCGCCGGCCGCAGTCAACGAGCTGGCGCGTTGATGAAACCTACGTGAAGGTCCGCGGACAATGGACTTACCTTTACCGGGCCGTCGACAAATTCGGTAATACCATCGATTTCTATCTGTCTCCGACCCGCAATGCCAAAGCGGCCAAGCGCTTTCTCGGGAAAGCCTTAAATGGCCTGAAGGACTAGGAAACGCCAACTGTAATCAACACCGACAAAGCGCCGACTTACGGCGTCGCGATTGCGGAACTGAAGGCCGATGGCAAATGCCCCGGGGACCTCATGCACCGGCAGGTCAAATATCTGAACAATGTCGTTGAGGCCGATCACGGCAAGCTGAAGCAACTGATCAAACCGGTGAGAGGATTCAAGACGCTGAAAACAGCCTATGCGACAATCAAAGGTTTTGAGGTTATGCGCACTTTACGGAAGGGCCAGGCAGCCGTTTTCAATCTCACCGGCGACATCCGCGGAGAAGCACGCATAGTTGAACGAGCCTTTGGCATCGGACCGAGCGCACTGACGGAGGCCGTAGCACTGCTCGCTCAGAATCTCGAAAACAGCGTAGCTGCCACGTAATCGACGTCCCAACCAACGGCCATCATAACCAAAAGGGAAATTTGCAACAGAGCCCCACAGGCTACGCTCGGCAGGTTGCAGCCTGATGGCGCGCCCGACGCATGTCTACACGATGGACTACGTCGGCAAGCTGATCGGCGAGAACCTCGAACTTCTCCAAGAAATCGCCAGCAACTCGGACAACATCGACTACGGCGAGATGATCCATGCCTACGATGGAAGCCAAGAGAGCATCGCCACCTTCACCGAACGAGGCGTCGAGAGCGTGAAGGAGTTTCTCGCCGATATCCGCGCCTGGGATGGCGGTGTCCGGCAATTCCTCGTCGACGAGCAATGCGATCCAGAAAAAATCGAACGCATCATGGAGGACGAGGCAAAATCATAAGCCCCGCGGCCTTCCCCGGATGGATACTGTGATCGGATCGAAACTCAAGGCGAGACACTTCGACAATTAGTAGACTGAAGCAAAGATTGGCGTCCGCATTCTTACCCGGATGACCGAACGTGGCCGTCCAGAGCTCACGTGCGTTGCATGAAATGCGCCTTGGGTAAGGGTTATCTCAACCCAAATCTGATCCCTGCAACAAAGCCGGCCAGAGCCGTTTTACTCATGCCGGATAGGAAGCGTAGGAATCAGTTGCTCCATCAGGGCGCGAAGTTTAGGGCGCACGATTGTCATGGAGGCCCAGACCTCATTCTCTGTTGTAATATGTGCGTGATCGACCGCGCTGACAGCGATGTCGGTGATCGCTGAGATGGCGAGTACTTTCAGGCCGACATGACGGGCGACAATAACCTCGGGAACGGTCGACATGCCAACAAGATCGCAACCGGCGAGCCGCAGCAGCCTAATCAGCGCCGGGGGCTCGAAACTCGGCCCTACCACATGGGCATAGACGCCGCGCTGAACCTCAGGGGCGAGCCGCTGCACAAGATCGATCAGATCGGCATCATAGGCTTTGTTCATCGACGGAAAGCGGGGACCTGCCTCTGAATCGTTAGGGCCGCGCAAGGGATCGAGACCGGCGGCGACCGCCAAGGACAGATGATCCTCGATGACGACAAGATCGCCGACACGGTAATCAGGGCGGATACCGCCGGCAGCATTTGTCAGCAGCAGCGTCCTGGCGCCGAGCGCAGCCATGACGCGAATCGGAAAGGTCACCTGCTGCGGATCGTAACCTTCATACATATGGACTCGCCCCTGCATGACCACGCAAGGACGATCAAGGAGCGTACCGACGATAAGCGCGCCGACATGGCCAGGTGCGGTCGCGACCGGAAAATGCGGGATGTCTGAATAGGATATGGCGATGCCATCGACCGCGTTGGCGAAATCGCCCAATCCCGAACCGAGTACCAGAGCGAATTCAGGCCGGAGGGAAACCCGCGCTTGAATGAAGTCTACCGCTTGCCTGACTAGTTCTTGCACACTTGCTGCCTCCACCTGACCTTGACTTATGTTTTTCTGCTTGTCATTTGTACAATACTGCTGCGTCGGTCATTTGGCCGCTGCCACCGGGGGGAGGCAGGAGAAAATGCATTCACCTATTGGACAACTCATCCACAAGGCTGCCTGGCTGTATTACGGGCAAGGGCTGCGCCAGGAGCAGATTGCCGAAATGCTTGGCATCTCGCGCGGAACGATCGTCACCTATCTGAAGAAGGCCAGGGACATCGGCGCCGTCAGCATTCGTGTCAATGCCGGCGTCTTCCGGGAGGATGTTCTTGCGCGTCAGCTGGAAGACAGTCTCGGTCTCGAATCGGTTTGGATCGTCCCCGATGGAACCGAAGAACTGATAATCGACTTCTCGATTGCGGCCGGAACGATCTTCCTCGATCTCGTCAAGCCCGGACACAGTATCGCGCTTGCTTGGGGGAGACTGTCTACGACATCGTCGATGCCCTGCCGATGGTTGATCTTGAGGGCGTCTCCGTGCTGCAAATGTGCGGCAACCTCGGCGCTCCATATAAATATCGTCCGGACCAGTGTACGCTGGAACTCGCCAGACGCCTGCGCGCCAGCGGCGAGAATCTGTATGCGCCTCTCGTACTGAGGACCGAAAAGCTGGCGAAAGCTCTGGCTGACGAATCGATAGTCCAGTCTCAGCTCGAGAAGCTGAGAGCCTGTGATCTTGCAATCTTTTCGCCGGGTTCCTGCACGCCGGAGAGCCATGTGATATCCTGCGGCGCGATGATCGAACCCGAGCTTGCTGCTCTGGTGAAGGAGGGCGCGGTAGGACTGATCGCCGGGCGGATTATCGATCGCGACGGAAACGCCATGGACTGCAGTTATAACCGACGGCTGATCTCGATCGATCTTGGCGATCTGCGCGCCTTGCCGCGACGTTTGTGCGTCGCTCGCAAAGTCGAGAAGGCTTCTGCCGTGTCGGCTGCTTTGCGCGGAGGGTACGTCACGCATCTGGTGATCACCAGTGCAATCGCAGCTCAACTGGCAAAGACAATCGACATTTGAACCCCTGCGCCGTCCCCCGGCGTCGGGGCGGTTGTGTGCCAAGCGGGTTCCATTTGCTGCTTTTCGGCCAGATTGCATCTAGAGGACGCGCTTTAGGAATTCGCGGGTCCGTTCATGCTGCGGATACTCGAAGATCTGCGTGGGTTTGCCCTCTTCAACGATAACGCCCTTGTCGAGGAAACAGATCCTGTCGGCGGCCTCTCGTGCGAAACTCATCTCATGGGTTGCTAGAACCATGGTCATTCCCATGCGCTTCAGTTCGCGCACGACATCAAGCACTTCAGCCACAAGCTCCGGATCGAGTGCCGACGTCACTTCGTCGAACAGCATGATTTCAGGCTTCATCGCCAAAGCCCGGATGATCGCCACGCGCTGTTGCTGCCCACCAGACATCTGGTCGGGGTAGTGCGTCAGCCGATCGGCAAGGCCGAACCGCGCAAACATGGCGGTAATCTCCGGCAGCAAGTCGGCGCGCGACCGCTTATGGATGCGTAGGGGCGCGAGCATGACGTTTTCGACCGCAGTCATATGCGGGAAAAGGTTGTAGCTCTGGAAGACTATGCCGATGCGTCGCCGGATCAATTGGGGATCGAGGTCCGGATCGGTGATGTCAGCGCCGTCAAGCAGGATCTCCCCATCGTCGATCTGCTCCAGCAGATTTATGCATCTGAGGAGTGTGGATTTGCCGGACCCGGACGCCCCGATCAGGCAGACCATTTCCCCTTCCCGAACGGTGAGACCAATTCCCTTGCAGACTTCCAGAGGGCCGAAGCTCTTGCGGACGCCGGACAGTTGTAGCTTGATGCTGCGATCCATCAACTCCGCTCCCTATTCTGCCGTGCGATCAGCCGGTCGGCATAGCGCGTGGCGGGCACGGTCACGGCCAGGAAGATGATCGATGCACCGACATACGGTGTAAAATTAGCCAGCAGCGACTTTTCGACGCCAGCCTGTCGGAGCAGCTCCACAGGCCCGATGAAGGATAGGAGGGCGACATCCTTCTGAAGCGAAACGAAGTTGTTCATGTTAGCGGGGATCACTCGACGGATCGCCTGCGGCAGGATTACAAACCGCATAATGTCGGCATGCGACAAACCCAGCGATTTCGCCGCCGATCTCTGCGACTCGTGGATCGATTCGATCCCGGTGCGATACACTTCGGCGACAAAGGCCGAATAGCTCAGCACCAATGCTACACTTCCCCAGATGTAAGGACTGTTCCACGGCCGCAGCAAGCCGAGCCCAGGAACACCGAAGCCGATCAGGTAAATGACCAGAATCACCGGCACACCACGAAAGACATCGCTGTATGCCACACCGAAAAGCCTTAAAGGGTATAAAGCCGGCGATCGCGCATCCCGGCACAGCGCGATGACAAGCCCAAGGACGGCTATGATCGGCGCGCACCACATGAAGATTGCGATATCGATGAGAAAAGCCGCCAGCAAGTTTGGAAAGGTTGACAACAGTATATCAACGTTGAAAAAGGCCGCTTGAACCTTCGGCCAACCCGGTGCCATTCGCACAAGGAGGACCAGCAGGCCGACAACGCCTATTGTGCTGGAGATCGCGATGGCAAGGCTCCTTTGCAAAAGCCTTTGCTCGCGCAGCTGCTTGCGGTTAGGGCCGGACGCACCTGCCCTACACACCAACCACATGTTCTTGTCTAAGGTCATCTGGCCACGCCTACTTGATCAACGGCACGCCCGTGGCATTCTGCAGCCATTCGGCCTCGATTGCCGCAAGCTTGCCATCTTTCACCATCCCGGCGATCGCAGCGTCCGCGCATACGCGCAACGGGTTTCCCTTTTCGAAGACGAGCCCAAATTGGTCCAGCCCGGTCTCTTCATCGCCATGCGGAAACTGGCCGAGCACCACACCGTCGTCGAGAACAGCAGCCGCCATGTAGAGGGCCGTCGGCAGGTCGAGGAGGGTCGCATCGATCTGCCCTGCCTTGAGGGCCTCGCTTATATCCGCCGTGTCGTCAAAGAGCGACGGCTCCGCCGCAGGACCGATTAACGTTTTGATCGCGCCCGGCGCGGTGGAACCGGCGACTGCACCCCAGACAAGCTTCCTAATCGACGCTACCGTTGCAACAGCGCCGGCCGCGACCACTGGTTTCCGCACCAGAACGGCCCGTGCAGCGGTATAATATGGCGTAGAGAAATCAATAACTTTCGCCCGCTCCGTGGTAATCGAATATTGCTGAAGATTGAAGTCGAAATCCTTGGCGCCAGGCTGGATGGCCTGATCGAAGGAGGTTCGGACCCACTCCACCTTGTCTGCAGGATAGCCCATTCGGGCAGCTACCTCGTAAGCGACAGCCGCTTCAAACCCCTTTCCAGACTTTGGATCATCATCGAGTACCCACGGGAAGTAGGTCGGGTTTCCGGTGGCGACCGTCAGGATACCTGGCTTAATCGTCGGGGATAGGCATTTTTCATTCGCGCTAGCATGCCCAGCGAACAGCGCGAAAATGCCAGCAGCGATAATGAGGTCAAGCTTTTTCAAATTCATATTTATAAGTTCCCACTTTTTTAGCTCCACCGTTTTTGAAGGTGGATTTATACTTTTGGCAATGGCATTTACAAAAAGACAAGATACGGTCACTGTCAAGGGAATTAGAAAGCCTTCATTCCGAACGACTGGAGTCATAGCGTGCCTGACATTTCAAACTCTCGGCGCTTCGCGACCGTCGTCAATCATCTGGGCGAACATGATGACGGCCGGTTCTCCCACACGATGCCGATCTACCAGACTTCGACATTCGGCTTTGTCGATGTCGAGGACGCGGGCGCGGTTCTCGGTGACCGGACAAAGGGTCGCTATGTCTACACACGAGGAAGCAATCCGAACGCTCGCCACCTGGCAACCAAGATCGCCTATCTGGAAGGCATGGACCTGATCGCGGCGGCGCCGGAGCGCGATCCCGCCGAAATCGTGGCGGGTGAAGTGACATCTTCGGGCCTGGCAGCAATCGCCTGCGTGGCGCTGACATTCCTGAAAGCCGGTGATACTGCCATCGTTCAAGCCGCTGCCTATGGGGGTGCGCTGAGCTTCTGGGAAACCGTCGTCCCACGCTACGGAGTAAAGACCGTCTTCGTTCATGGAACTGACCCGGAAAGCTGGGCGGCCGCCTTAAATGCCAATCCCGATGCCCGGATCGTTTACCTGGAGACCCCTTCGACCCCTTTGCTGCGCATTTACGATCTTAGCGCCATCGTCAAGATGGCGCATGGAATTGGAGCGCTCTGCGTCGTCGACAATACTGCCGCCACGCCATACCATCAGCGCCCCCTATCCTTCGGAGCAGACTACGTCGTCCACTCGACGACCAAATACATCAATGGACACGGCCTCCAGATCGGTGGCGCGATCGTATCGCGCCATGTTGAAACCATGATTGTCGGCGGTGCTGTCTGGAACACAGTCGTCTTCCACGGTACGACGCCAAGCCCCAACGATTGCTGGCTGAGCAACAACGGGCTTAAAACGTTGGAGTTGAGAATGCAGAGGCATTCCGCCAATGCCCTGGAACTCGCCGAATTCCTGGAGAAGCAAGATGCCATCGCTCGGGTTTTCTACCCCGGTCTCGCCTCTTCTCCAGATCACGATCTCGCCAGGCGGCAAATGCACAATGGCTTCAGCGGCCTGGTTTCCTTCGAGGTTGAGGGCGGAGCCGAGAACGCGCTTTCGCTGATGAAGCATTTGCGGCTTCCGATCATCGCTTCGAGCTTCGGTACCACGGACAGTCTCATCCAGCATCCAGGGACGATGAGCCATTCCTACATGACGGAAGAGCAAAAGCAGGCCTCGGGCATTACGCCGGGTCTGATCCGCATGTCAGTCGGTATCGAGGCGATAGACGATCTCATGGAAGATTTTGAGCGCGCATTAAAGATCATGCGTGATCTATGGCCCAGTCAGGATTTGTCCCGCGGTATCCGTCATGGGTGAAAGGTTCGCGCTGCTGCTTCTACGCGCCCTGCCCAAGATGGTTCTTTTGCAAAAATCCCGTTAACGTCCGAAAGAGCGCTGAAGATTCTCAGCGAGACTATTGATGAGCGATTTCAAATGGCGCGGCTTTGGTGCATGGCTCCCGGCGTGAATGGATTCTGCATCTTTGATGCTGTGACTATGCCGTTGTTGCCCCGGACCGGACGGACTTTGGGCGTGCACATGCCAGCATTCGGTTGAGGACGGCTGTGGATCTCAGTTACCGATTTCATTGAAGCGCTAAGCTGAAAATCCGATACGTCGCCTTGCGCCAAAATTCGCTGGGGCAGGGGACGTCGGCCCCTGGAAGGACCAGGGAATACCTAATTCACCGTGCGTGCTATGCATCGCACAAGCAACCATCGCCCCTCAGAGATTCGCGACTATCCAAGGCTCTTTACCGCTTTGGCAATTCAAAGCCGAAATTGAAATTCTTAGTTGAAATCGGGCTCAATGATGGCCGCTAACCTCAACCAGTGCAAGGCATTTTGACATTTGAAATCGGCAACTGAAAGCGACACCAGGAGAGAACGGTCTCGCGGTAACCCCGCAGCTTGGCAGTCGCCTCGACGGCAATGACAATAGCTTGCATCTCGTCAAGCACCGACGCAGCGAGGAAGACCGGAACATTCGAAAACAAATGCGGCCGAGACGCCATGAAGGTCTCGGAGAACCCAGGCTCGCCGGCCTCCAGCGACAATGCAGCCGAAAGTGCTGTCCCGTCGAGGGTAACGCAGAAGCATTTGCGGTTTAGCCGTGCCGCAAGCGACGAATCGGTTTCCGACGCGGTGGGAACTCGGGGCATATTACATCTTTCGCCGGGGGCGAGAGGCCCTGGCCAATCGTCTCCGCTGTTGCCGGTGAGGCGGCTGCTTAGAACCCGTTTCACTTGGCGTTGGTTTTAAGCCACTCGGTCATATCCGCAATTTCTCTGGTCTGCGCGTCGATAACCTTCCGCGCCATGTCCTTGGTCCAGGCATTCTTACCGTTTTTTAGCTCTACTTTGCTCATGTCGATGGCGCCCATGTGGTGAGCGATCATGCCGCAGACGAAGGCCACGTCGGGGTCCTTGTGCATCATGTCCTTATCCATCTGCATCATTCCGGTCATTCCAGCCTTCTGATGCTCTTCGGTCATCATGCCGGTCATCATCCTGGAATGGTCGGCGCTCATATCCACCTTCACGTCGCTTTTGCAAACCTCCGGAAAACTGCTGTCCTCGGCGTTAGCGATCGGGGCGGCGAACAGCAGGATGGCGCTTGCGAGCAGGAGAGACTGTTTCATGGATTTACCTTTCAAGCTGGAACAAACCTCTTCATGAGGGAGGTATTTGCAGCGTGCTCCTTCCAGCGAGGGGAAGGTCAAGGGAAATCGGTCCCATTGCTACATTTTCGTCCAACGCCACAGCATGTTCACTTTTGAAGAAACCGCTTGACCTTCCAGTTACTGGAACCGGTACTCTTTTGGATCGACATGAAAGGTATTGCCAATGGCTACCCACGATCACAAACACAGCACAAGAGAGTCCAGTCCTGCTGCCAATACTCAAGCAGCAGATGCGGTGGTTCGCGACCCGGTCTGCGGCATGACCGTGGATCCGAAAGCAGCCGGGCCAGTTGTCGAGCACGGTGGCCAAACCTATCATTTTTGCGGCGCGTCTTGCCATGACAAGTTTGTTAAGGCCCCGCAGGACTACCTGACAGCGATTGATCCGGTCTGTGGCATGAGCGTTGACCGCGCTACCTCGACCCACTTCACTCGTCACGAGAGCAAGGGCTTTTACTTCTGTTCAGATGTCTGCCAAGTCAAATTCGACGCAGAACCGACCAAATATCTCGGCGATAGGCCAGTTGCCGAACCCATGAAACCCGGCACCCAGTACACCTGCCCGATGCACCCGCAGATCATTCGCGACAAGCCGGGTTCATGCCCGATCTGTGGGATGGCCCTTGAGCCTATGGGCGCGCCTACTGGAGATGAGGGCCCAAGCCCAGAGCTGGTGGATTTTACCCGGCGGCTGTGGATCAGCGCCATACTAACCGTGCCCTTGCTTATCATCACAATGGGGCCGATGATCGGGCTGCCTTTCCGGGAATGGATCGGCGAACCGCTAGCCACCTGGCTCGAACTGGCTCTGGCCACCCCGGTGGTGCTCTGGGCAGCTACTCCGTTCTTCCATCGCGGCTACGAGTCGGTTATCAACCGCTCGCCCAACATGTGGACGCTGGTCTCACTCGGCGTCGGCGCAGCTTATGGGTACAGCCTGGTCGCGACCCTATTCCCCGGCATTTTCCCCCATACGTTCCGTGACCACGGCGGAAGTGTCCCGGTGTATTTCGAGGCTGCTGCCGTCATCGTCGCCCTGATTTTCCTCGGGCAGGTGCTTGAGCTCCGGGCACGCGAGCGCACCGGCTCGGCAATACGTGCATTGCTCGATCTTGCTCCCAAAACAGCGAGGCGCATCGGTAAGGACGGGTCCGAGCAAGACATCCCGCTCGACCAGGTGCTGGCCGAAGACCTGCTGCGTGTCCGCCCGGGCGACAGCATTCCGGTCGATGGCATCGTCACCGAGGGCCGATCTTCCGTCGATGAATCCATGATAACCGGCGAACCCTTGCCGGTGGAGGTGACTGAGGGTGCCAAGGTGACTGGAGGCACCGTCAACAGGAATGGTACTTTCATTATGCGGGCTGAACGTATTGGTGCCGACACCATGCTCTCGAAGATTGTGGAGATGGTCGCCAAGGCCCAACGCTCTCGCGCCCCCATCCAGGGCCTTGCGGATCGAGTGTCATTCTATTTTGTGCCAGCCGTGGTCCTGGTCGCACTTGCAGCCTTTGCCACGTGGGCGATCATAGGCCCGGACCCCAGTATGATCTATGCAATCGTTTCGGCGGTCTCGGTGCTGATCATCGCTTGCCCGTGTGCCCTTGGGCTTGCCACACCCATGTCGATCATGACGGCGACCGGGCGTGGCGCTCAGGCCGGCGTGTTGATCAAGGATGCCCAGGCGCTGGAACGGTTCGCCAAGGTCGATACTCTCATCGTCGACAAGACCGGGACCCTTACGGAAGGGCGGCCGAAGCTCACTGATATCCTGACCGCTGAAGGCACGACCGAGGCAGACCTGCTGGGGCTTGCCGCGAGTTTGGAACAGGGATCGGAGCATCCGCTGGCAGAAGCCATCGTTGAAGGAGCAAAGGAACGCGGGGCAACCCTCCTGGCGACCACCGAGTTTCAGGCGATCACCGGAAAAGGCGTGGCCGGATTGGTCGACGGCAGGCGCATCGCCCTGGGGAACCAGGCAATGATGGTCGATCTGGAGGTCGACGTGAGAATACTTGCCAAGCAGGCGGACGCCCTGCGCACCGAAGGCAAGACAGCAATGTATGTCGCGATCGGTGGCATTGTCGCAGTGGCCGATCCGATCAAGGCCACCACGAAGGAGGCTATTCTCGCCCTGCGCGAAAGCGGCTTGCGGATCATCATGGCGACCGGCGACAACGAACTGACCGCAAAGGCGGTTGCCTCCAAGCTCGGAATCGATGAAGTCCGCGCTGGCGTTCTGCCGGAAGACAAGAAAGCACTCATCGACCAGTTGCACGCCGGCGGAGCCAAGGTCGCCATGGCGGGGGACGGTGTGAACGACGCGCCTGCCCTTGCAGCGGCCGAGGTCGGTATCGCCATGGGCACAGGTGCTGACGTCGCGGTGGAGAGTGCCGGTATCACGCTGGTGAAAGGCGATCTGAATGGCATCGTCAGGGCCAGGACCCTGGCTCAGGCGACAATTCGGAACATCAAGCAAAACCTGTTTTTTGCGTTCATCTACAACGTACTTGGTGTGCCGATTGCTGCCGGGGTCCTTTACCCTGTTTTCGGAACACTGCTGTCGCCGATGATCGCAGCGGCCGCCATGAGCCTATCCTCGGTGTCCGTTATTGGAAACGCGCTCCGGCTGCGCGGTCTGAAACTGTAAGCTCAAGGAGGTTTTTCCGTGAATATAGGTGATGCGTCGTTACGATCGGGCCTGCCGGCCAAGACCATTCGCTACTACGAGGATATCGGACTTTTGAAGCCTGGACGGGCGGAAAACGGCTACCGTGACTACTCCGTCAAGGACCTCCACGGGCTGCGATTTTTGCAGCGTGGCCGCAATCTTGGGTTTTCGGTAGACGAGTGCCGGCAACTGCTGTCACTCTACAATGACGAGGCCCGTGAAAGTGCGGAAGTCAAGGCGATTGCACAGGCCAAGTTGGTGGAGATCGACCGGAAGATTGCCGAGCTGGTTGGATTGCGCAGTGCGTTGCACCACCTTGTAGCAAACTGCCATGGCGACGAGCGGCCGGATTGCCCGATTATCGACCAACTTGCAGGAGAACTAGGCGTGCAATCGAGCTGAGCACCGTAAAGAAACGACGTGTCAGGTGGACAAAACGCCGACGGCGAAGCGGGAGCAGTTTATTGATGAATTGCGGTCAACGCCGGAAGGCAAGGCCGCGCTCGAGGAAGCCAAACAGGTTGCCAAGGCGCTCGAGGATCGGTTCGGTCATTCGGATCCTCGCAGTTTCGCCGAGGAGCTCGAGCA
Organism: Rhizobium lusitanum; assembly: GCF_014189535.1. NCBI lineage: Bacteria > Pseudomonadati > Pseudomonadota > Alphaproteobacteria > Hyphomicrobiales > Rhizobiaceae > Martinezella > Martinezella lusitana. The sequence continues at coordinate 94,979 of NZ_CP050305.1, forward strand.
GCGTCCGGAACTGGCGAGATCGGGCCGAGCAGATCAAAACCGTCGCCCGCATGGTGGAGCGCACCCGTATGGCCGAGTTGAGTCGTGACCACACGCTGAAACAGCAGCTTTCCCGCTCGCAGGGGCTTGGGTTAGGCAGATAGGAGAGAGATCATGAGCATAGCAGACGGCGCCATGCATCGAGGCCGATCTGCCATGTCAGAATTGTTGATAACTATTATCGGGTCATGATATAAGAGCGCAACGGGAAGGTACGACATGGCAAGCAGCGCAGACCTTGGAAAACGTCTCGAAAATTACGTATCTGACCTTATCAGGGTCGGGCGCTATAATTCGCGCAGCGAAGTTCTGCGCGAAGGGGTGAGGCTGGTCGAAGAGCGCGAAAAGCGCCTTGCCGTCCTGGATGCCGCAATCGAGCGCAGCCTTGCTGACGCTGATGCCGGACGTATCAAGCCAATCTCCGAGGTTGCAAGCCGCCTTGCCGCCAAATACGAGCGCATGGCAGAAGATGCCGGCAAGTGAGGATTGTTTTCTCGGCCGAAGCGGAATCCGACCTTGAGCGGATTGGTGACTATATTGCCGCCGACAACCCTCTGAGAGCGCTGAGCTTCGTCAGGGAGCTGATCGCACGGTGCGAGCGGCTAAGTGACATGCCGCGCGCCTATCCTCTTGTTCCGCGCTATGAGCATGCGGACGTGCGCCGCCTCCCTCATGGGAACTATCTCATTTTCTATCGGGTCGATGAGAACCAGGTCGTGATCCTGCATGTCCTTAACGGTGCCCAGGACTATGAAGCCCTCTTGTTCCCAGGTGACGAGAGCTAAGTGTGGTGGGTTTGCTCGAGGTTGAAGCACGATGAAATCACCATGGAAATTTCTTGTTCAATTGACGTCGCGGGGACGACCGGCAGAAGCGCGCGAGGGTTCGATTGAGCGTGATGCCGAAACCACCGTAATTGAAAGCGAAGCCGAACAAACGTCGGTACTTCCGTTAGGCTTGACGACAGCAGTCGATAGACCTGACTACGATGACACCCCACCTGTCGATCTCGTGGCGACGACGCGCGATGAGGTTCGCCTGTCGAGTGCTGACGTGCATGCGTTGGTGCGGGAAAAGGCGACAGGCAAAAAGTCTCCACGCATACCGCAGACGAAGCGGCCAGCACGCGCGAGGAAAGCACGCGCCCATGCGGATGCGGCGAGCACCGTGACCGCGCGTCAGGATCAAAGTGCGCAATCCCCGTCGCCCCGGGAAATCTTCTTCGAAGAGACGGTCAGTCTTGATGAAGAAATCAAGCAACTGAGAAGCCAATTGGCGCAAAAGCTGCGCCTGCAGAATAGTCAGCTTAAGAAGATGCTTGAGCGATTTGGGGGATCGTGAGCTTGCCTCACAAATCACGATCCAATCCAACTCATCGCCGACCCCTCTCACCTCGCCTCAGCGAAGGTGAAATCTAGCGCTACACTTCTCACCCATTCCGCCGAGGGCTTGAAAGCGCCCAAGAAGGTCTAGGGACCCATTCACAGAATGGTTGAGACACAAGCAAAAAATGCGTTAAGAGCGGAATCCACAATCCCAAGCCTCCCAGAATTCGTTACTTCATGTAAGATTTCGACTAATTCAATCCAAGCGTGTGAATAGTGAGGCGATCTTGTTCCAATCCAAGCTTCATGCTAACGCCACGCCAAGCTCAAGCCGCCGTTAAAGTGGGGCGCCGACGGTTTGTGTTGACACTATAGTTTACCCAACAGAAAATAGGCGATGAGCGCGGGGAAAATACTAATGGTTGACGAGAGTAACACAGGACTGGTTGCTGCGGTTGTGGGCACGGAAACCGAGGTGAAGACACCAGCGGCGAAGAAGCCGCGGTCGCCACGGCGCCAGAAGACCACCGCTGAATCGGTTCGGTCGGTCGCAAAGGCTATAGCAGCAAAGGTGCCGACCGCTAAATCCAGCAGGTCTAGCGAGCAGGAACGAGCAGAGAAGCTCAAACTGATTGAAACGCAAGTCGCCGAAGGCACAAGCTCGCTCAAGGACGCCATCAAGAGCGCCAGCATATCGGAGCAGACTTACTACAATTGGAAACGGGCCTTAAGGCCCGCTGATCAAAGGCAAGAGAAACCCGCCCCGGCCGGCGATGAGTTCGCAGATCTCGTGCAACTCGAACAGGAGAACCAGAGGCTTCGCAAGATTCTGGCGGAAAAGCTGCGTGCGGAAAATGCCGAACTGCGCAAGAGGCTTGGGCTGGATTAATCCAGGATTGGGACTGCGTGGGCGGGCAGTTTCTCCGTTACCCATCCCCTTGCGTGACGCCGGAAGTTCCGGCTCTGCGTCCGATGGATTGCTTATGAAAAGCAAGTCAGCGACGGGCCTATCGGCGCAAGGGACAAATTGCCGCCTAGCGCGGCAGCCGGTTGAAGCGCGCGGGGAGGAACTGTATTGGTCCACGATCAGAATATAGCGGCGCCGATCGGCGCTGGGTTTTTCATCGGTTGCTTAAGGTAAAGAATATATGAGAACGCCGCAACGAAGCTTCGTTGTTGAATTCAAGTCGGGGCGACGACAGCCAAAGGCCGGAACGAACTCGATTTGGGGAGACACGGACCTCAAAGCCGTGGCGCGCGAAGTCGAAGATGACACATCGCATCTGTTCAAATCGAACGAGGCACCCGGCACGCATGCTGCAGGTGGAGACGTTCTGCCTGATGTGATCAATGTGGGTTCTGCCAGCGAACACGCGGGCGATCTCGATGTTGCGCGGGCAGAAATACCATCGGTCAATGGCGCACAGGTTGACGTGCTAGAGCCGCACGAAGGCGATCGCCTGGACGTCGAAGCTGTTGCGCAAGTGCAGGAGAGCCAGCCATCGTTGCGGCCTCGAGCAACATCAGAAGACGTTGCTCCAAAGCGCGCCAAGCGTGGGCCCGTGACAGCGCATGTTTCCGTAGGTGCGCACGCGGATCAAAACACGCAATCTAAGACAGCCATGGCCCCGATTTCCTTCGGCGAAGTGGCTGCCCTTGATACGGAAAACAAGCGGCTCAAGAGGCTTCTGGCTAAGCAACTTCATGCGCAGAACCAGCAGCTCAAGAAGATGCTTGAGCGGTTCGACATCATATAGGAGATCGCGGCGGCGGGGCAGTCTGAAAATCTGCCCATACAGGCAAAAGGCGTTTCGTTACCGAAGATACAATTTAAGAGTGTATTTCTCGCGTAAGTTTAATTATGGAACTTGTGCTACTCGGTAGCAGGCCATCCAAGACTCTAACTTATCCAACGGCGGTCTTGCGCTTATCGTCTATCGCGGCAAGTTACTTCAATGCGCTGACGCCGACGATGATGGCAGCATAATCGAGGCGGAAATCCATTTAGCGAAACGCCCGTAAATATTGAGACAAACCGAGCCACCTCTGACTTGCCGCGCCCAGCGGCGACGATTGGCCGGCAGGTGGTATAATTAAGACAGAAAGTGATCGCTGATTAGGAGAGAACCGCAGGAGGCAACAGGATGTTGTTTCGTTCGTTATCAAGGATCCTATCCCACACCCGATCATCGCCCTCCCACCGACGATAATTATTGTCACCCTGGATCGCAACCACGCTGACGCGTTGATCAAGCTTGGCGTTCGCGTTGACGATCATTGTAGTCGCCTCTTCGTACACGAAGAGCAGTCGGAATATCAGCTTGGGGAACAGATTAGCCAGAATTTTGGTGAGAACGTCGAGCTGGCTGAGATCAAAGGACTCAGGCTCCTTGTTATATGGCCACGCTATGGCAGGCATGGCATTGGCGCCATAACGGACGAATAGAACCGGTCCGGTCGCACTAGAAAGTGTTCTAATCATTTTCTCATGTTTATAGTGCATTTTGGAAGCCATGTTGCGCATCGCTTCCATCGAAAAAAGGATCTCCTTAGCATCATTTTTGGGGAATTCATGCGCAAACAAGACGCCATACTTCAAACATTCAGCTGATTGAGCGTAGCGATTATCCTTAACAGACTTCCCTAAATCTGCAGTCCCATCTCGCAAAATGCCGAGGAGACTATGCCATGGTGTCACAAGGCCGTCGAAGCAGCTGATCGTCCGCTTCTGAAAGAACCTCGTAAGCTGATAATCAACCTGGCACCACGCCCCCAAACTTATACCGTGCTCAAACTGCATCTCATATGTCCCTCATTAAATATTACGAAAATACAATATAGTGAGGGACGGTAGCAAGTAATAATTGTTGCATATCTGCAACGCTTCGTATCGATCTTTTCAGCATCCCGAAATCTCTTAGTTCAGCTTCACTCGAAACACTCAACGGTCGGCTCTTAAGCCATACTTCAAAAAGGATCATTTTTCAGGGGGTAGGCCACAGGGCCTTCAAGCTCAATACGCTTGCGCCACAACCCGAAGAAATCCAAGAGCGAATGGTCGGCGTCGTTGAAAATCTCATATGGCACTCATTCGTCAAGCGTCACGATCGAACAGGAATGCCCTTCTTATCTGTATCCGTCCTGTTGGAGCAATGACTGTGGCAAGGCCATCTTTCATCGCGCTGGGTCTGTGGAAATGGCGGAGAGTTTACTCCGCACGACCTGATCAACGCCGATCACTTTAACCGCGTATCCTCGACATGGTTACTTGGGCTGACTCTCGGGGGTCACCAGCATGGCTTTATTGATATAAGGCGTCTTTTCCAGAACCACGATAGAATCATAGAAGTGAATCGCAGACGTCGTGCGAGTGATATGGGTTTCGGGCACGATTTCATCTCCATACACAGTGGACTTGGCGTGCATCTCATCGACGAACCCTTTGCACCGGTTGATGAATGAGTTCTCCGAGCGCAAACCGCCCCCGAGTTGAGGCCAGTAAGAGCCATTCAAATCTTCCGCCAGATAAATGCCGTCGCGGGCCATACGCGGATAAAGATAGTCGAATGACATATTGATATCGCTGTTGTGATGGCTTCCGTCATCCAGAACAATATCGGGTGGGCCGAATTCGTCGAGGAGGCTCTGCAGAAATTGCCGGTCGCTCTGGCTACCGATCCTCACGTTGATTTGCTCTTCCTCATATGCTTTGCATTCCGGCCGAACATCAATCGACACGATGCGAGCCATTGGGCCGAAGTAATATTTCCACATTTGAGAGGAGCCACCGTGTCCCGTTCCGATCTCGAGGAAGGTGAGCGGCCGATTGATATATTGAGAAAAATGCCTCTCATAGATCGGAAAATAGTGGGCGTACTTGATTATCTGCCGACCTGTATTGTTCAGAAAATACGTGTAGAGGTTCATGGCCATCTTTCTGCGGGTACGTTGGTGACCGGAAAGTTGCGTTCATAAACTCCTACAATGTCAAAGCCCCCGTCAAGTATATTTTATTAGATATGCGAAAAATAAAATCCTGTCGCGACATCACCTTCATTAATCAAGTAATCCTCTGTATTTCGATAATATTATCAGGATGGCTGAAAACGTATAAACTAGGCGGTTTCTGGCTGGCGCAGCAATAGAACTATCGAGATATTGCCTCTTGGTCATAGCGTTGATCATCGTGTGGATACGACGACCCATAATCCCCTGCCAAACCGAAATGGTTTGTGCAAATGGTGAGGAAGCTCGAATAATGGATCAAGGCACCTCTGTGGATACGGCGGCAGATGACGCTGCGGAGCTGATATTTTTTCGCAAGGTAAAGACGGCTCACGACAAACTGTTTGGGGCCAGGGGAGGACCTTACAATATAGACTCGGTCGCCTACTTCACGGCTGCCATTGAAAGCTATCAGTATGCTCGCGAGCAAATGCGAAATGCCGCTCGTTTCGATACTCGTGAAGCATTATTACACTTCAGCCTGGATAAAGTATCGATAGATGGGCTCGTTCTTGAGTTTGGCGTTTTCTCCGGACACACGATCAACATCATGGCTGACAAACTCAACCACAAGATGATCTATGGCTTTGATTCATTCAAAGGGCTCCCGGAGGATTGGACAACAGGTGCAAAGGCTGGCGCATTTGCACGGGAGGGCCTTCCGTCCGTTCGGGAGAATGTTCAACTTGTGGTCGGATGGTTCGACGACACGCTGAGAACTTTCTTGGCCAGCCATCCGGGCAACCTTTCTTTCCTTCATGTTGATTGCGATCTTTATTCCTCAACGAGAACGGTTCTTACCGAGGCGCGCGATCGTATCGTTCCTGGGACAGTCATTCTGTTTGACGAATATTTCAACTACCCCGATTGGAAGCGGCATGAGTATCGTGCGTTCCAGGAATTCGCCTACGAGAACAACATAAAGTATGAGTATATCGGCTTAGTTCCGGCCTTTGAACAAGTGGCGGCGAGGATCCTCTGAACGCCGCGCACGAGTCAGCCAAACAGGTAGGCGAGGCTCGTGGTCAGGAACACGATGAGAATTTTTTGCGGGCAAGCAGCAGCTCGGCCAACGTTAGGCAGATGCGGCGGCAGCACTACTTCCAGATGGTGCCGCTGCCGGCGCGCATTGGCCCGAAAGTCGGCAACGCGATTCTGTAATCGACCGGCTGTCGGCGCAGCTTTCCGCCGGGGATTTCTTCCTTGGCCTCGAGAGTTGTGAGAACCATGGCAGCACTTTTCCAGTTGCTTGTTTGGCGACCGACACGAGCATTCGCGTGCTATGTACCGTAATTGTCCAAAGTTGACGCAAAGAAGATTGAGCGGCGAGCCTTGCCCGGTATCGTGAAATGATCCGTCGATAACGCACGGGTGAAGAAAAGGAGACCCCGCATGGACCCGACATATGGTGAATCTCGTGGTCGCGGGCAGTTTATGACGGGATTGAAGATTCAAGGCCGAGTTCTCGGTGCCATGATCATGCGTGAAGTGGTGACGCGCTACGGGCGGGAGAATATCGGCTTTCTTTGGTTGCTCTTGGAACCGATGCTCCTCACTGGCGGCGTGATGATCATGTGGACGCTTATGAAGCACGAGTCCCACGGGCTTGCGGTCGTCGCCTTCGTTCTCAGCGGTTACATGCCGCTGACCCTCTGGCGCCACGTAACATCTCACGCCGTCTCCTGCCTTCGCCAGAATTTGCCGTTGTTGTATCACCGTCAGATACGCTTGCCCGACGCACTCATCGCCAGAGCGCTTCTCGAGGTCGGCGGCACAACGGCGGCCCTGATCATTGTCTATACTACGGTCCGGCTCGCTGGAATCATACCGCCCTATCAAGATTTCGGTCTGCTTCTGGCGGGTTGGTTGTTCATGGCGTGGTTTTCCTTTGGCGTGGGGCTGATTTTCGCCGCTGGATCGGAAAGGTTCGAATTTGTGGAAAAGCTTATCCAGCCGTTCCAATATCTCTTGCTGCCGATTTCCGGCATGTTCTTCATGGTCGCCTGGCTGCCGAGCGGAGTTCAGAAGCTTGCACTCTATGTTCCGCTCGTCCATTGCTTCGAAATGTTTCGCGCCGGCGTATTCGGCGACACGGTGAAATCGTTTTATGATGTCGGCTACATTTTCAAATGTTGCCTGTTCACCACGGCCGTTGGCCTCTTTCTCGTCAGATGGGCGCGTCACCATGTGAAGTTCGAATAGAGCGCCGTTGCTCATCTGCCTAATGGCTTCCATAAAGAGCGGCGTCGTCGGAAAAGATGGGAGGCCTGAACAATCGGGCGAAAAATTCCCAATCAGCTGATCCGACGGCGTGAGAAGATCATGATGCGCTTGAAGTCAACGAGGTATTTTCAACGTTTTGTTTCCTGTACACGACGCGATTGCCAACCTCGTTCGAATTTCCCACCACGATACCGATCATCGTGAGGTGCGAGCAAAAGCCATGGAGACGACGCCAAATCGCGCCCTTCATGCCGACTGAACCAAAGGCAAGAAGCCAAATAGTGCCTGCTCGACGTTGAGTTTAGCTGCCCCCGTTGCGAACAACGTGACAGCGGCAACATCACATGACATCAGATGGCCAAGACAGTTTGTCATCGCGTTAGAATTCGGCGGCCGCACTACGCTGCACATATCGTCTCTATCGTAGGAACCAGCAGCCATACGTGGAATTGAAAACGCCGTCGACCGTTTGGTTAAATGTGGTCGCCAAAACATTGCATACGTTGCCGCCAGTCGTGAAGTTCACGGTTCCTTGGACAATCATCTTTACTCTCCGACCTTGAAACATCGGATTGATCGATGACACCGTTCCACTGCCCGTTAAAATCGCAATGCCATTCAAGGGAAGTGTTACCAACGCCGCCGTTGGAACCGGAGCGGCAAAAGCATCATCAACTCCAAGATTGTCTGCCGCAATGAATTTTATAGCATTCGAATTGTTGGTAGGTGCCCAGTCAATAGGTGTCGTCGTGTAGATAAAATTATTGCCGGTCACGATGCCGATGTTCTGGCTACTGGTAGCGATTCTTATACCGGTCGCTAATGTCCCGCCGGCGTAGTTGTCGCATTGACCAATCCTATTGTTCTGGATCGAGACGTCGGAGGCATTTCCCTCGTAAACAATTGCAGCAGCGGATGAAGTTCCGGAGGAGCAGATGGTACTATCTTTGATTCTAATATTGGTCCCGGATTTGATGTCTATCCCCGGCAAATTTGGTCGGGCATAAACTGTTTGCTGAACCATGTCGATGCCGGTCACGTTGGGACTGTTGGCTGTGTTCTGAATTAGAATAGCGGCTCCCCCTGAAACATTTGATGCCCACGCTCCAGCGAATCTATTTCCAAACAAGGTTGCAGTATTGGAATTCGTATCGATGACAAGGTCGCTGGCTTGATCTGTATCCCCCAAGGCCGATCCAGAGAATGAGGACCATTGGACCACTTGACCAGCACCCGGAAATAGCTTGGTTCCGACGCCGCAATTATAGCTAAATACATTTCCCTGAGCGAGTATTCCTCCGGAATCAAGCACCAAAAGTCCGGTGCCTGGTTGATTGTTGCAATAGACCACGTTGTTCTGAAGCTTCAAATCGACAGTTCTTGCGCTTATAGAGTTGGCCCCAACCCGTATTCCTCCACATGATGGAGAATTACTGGATATCGTTAAGGTATTGGCAAAAATCACGGTTTCCAGGTTTTGGGCGCCGGCGCCACCGCTGTTTCCAGACACGTCAATACCCCAGCAAATTCCATTTATCTGGTTACCCTCTACCCGCACTGAATTCGCGCCACCGGGGATTGCTATAGCCGCCCCACTTGTGCTGGTTTTGCTAACGGAATCAAAACACAGATTTTGCAGCACGGAGCCGGCGCCCTGAAGGGTAAGAAGATCAAAGTTCGCGGTACCTGCTCGCAATCCGGACAAGCATCCGCTATCATAAATGCCTTTACCGCCGCCATCTCCCTCGATAATAATTTGGCCAGCTGATACCAGTGATGAATTGACGAGAAAAAGTCCGCCGCCGATGTGCAGCATCTTTCTCTGCATCGCATTGATTGCCGCCTGGATGCAGGTTGAGTTGTCAAAGGATGCATTTCCAATGCAACCCCACTGCCGGACATCCGCGTTATTTGAGCCATATCGCGCTATCCAACATTTTCCGTCGGATGATGGCACCTGCGAGCCAACGTCACCGCCAGTTATTGAACATGCTGTTGGCGTAGAAATAAAGATCTGCGGGGGAGCTCCGACACCTGTTGCCGCGTCCAGACGTAGTACCGCTGGAGCGAATGTAGACGCAACAGCTTGCAGCGCTGTTGTATTTTGTACAACCAGCAGATCTGCTGTCTGAGCCCAGACTGAAGCTGGCGAAAGGAATATGAGGCTGAGAAAGCACGTGGCGCGCATCCAAGAGAGCATTGATTGTCCCCACAAATCGGTTTTTTGGAATTCGATAGTAAATTCTCTCGATCAGTCTTCTCGATCCTTCAGAGTTCGTGATGTTCGTGTTTGAGAACTTCCTCGCGGCCGCATTTAGCCCACAGGGAGAAAGCCCGACCTGGGCCACATCAGAGGTCGGGCTCCATCCTGCTGCTACAGGGGTATCAGGTCACTGCTGTTGGAAAGAGAGACATTGTATTCACCACCAAAAAAATGTGGGGTGAAATCTCTCTCAAGCGACCCCGATCGATACGTGTGTGTACGCTTCAGGGAAGTCGCCATCGGTTACCCAATGCGTTCCATCGTAATAGAAACCGCATTTCTGAAAGAGATCGCGAGCGATCAAATTGGCTTCCGTTTCGACAATACGCCCGCTCTTCAGGCCTCCATGATGGTAGAGAAAACGGATGACCGCGCTTTCAACCCCAAGCCCAACAACCCGGCAGCTCATGACGAATTGATCCAGATACGGTCCGTTCAATATGGCGACGCCGACCAGTCCATAGGAAGAGTAATTGTCCTGAACTTCAAACGTCGAGAATTTCCAGCCATCAGCAAACGCCCGGCTGCATTCTTCCATGCTCCATCGCTTGCCGGTCGTATTGAACTGGTTGGATTTGTTGATCAACTCGAATGCCCGGGGAAAGCTGCTATGGGAGCTATCCGTTATCTCTCGGATAGCAACCTTCACACCGAGAGATGCAAGGAAGTCGGCGCGGTTCATCTCCGATTTGGCGGTCTCACGCTTGACTTGATCCTGGATCATCTCCGTACGGCGGCTCGACTCCTGACTGATATAAGGCACCTGCAACTCGGGCGCCCACAGAAGAATTCGCCGGATCGAGTATAGCTCCTCTCCCAAAGTGCGGATTGTTGGGAAAGCTGCCTGGACCGATTGGCGTTCGACCGGGTTATCGTCGATAAAGAGAACGTTTTTCGGCAGGAGATTTGTGTAGGTCAGAATCTCCTGGATGTTTTCAGCTTTCGGCCGCCAGTTGATTTTTCGGATCGCGAAATCGTCAAGAGCAAGCCGGCCACCAAGAATATCAGGCCAAAGCTCGGTTATCCGTGCTTCTTCGTTTTTGCTGACGATTGCCAGGACAATGCCCCTGTGTTTGAGATACTTCAGGGTCTCGACCATCCCAAGCGGCCAGCCCTCCAGAATGTAAGGATGGATGCCCTCTTCAGCCACGACGCCGCGCCAGACGGTATCATCGAGATCCACGATCACCAGCTTAACGCTGTCTTGCTGCCGGATCGTCCGATACATGGCATCGATCTCGCTCCAAATGGCGAGAATGAAATCCTGTGGGTTGAACGGATAGAGATCCGAAAGCTTGGTTGGAACAGCGATGCGTTTCGTATCATGCACACTATCCCAATCATTGGCGAAGGATGCATGGCTCCACGGCCAAACAAGGTCTTCCTGAATAAACTTCTTGCCAAAGGTAGAGGCTATCGCGTCCGTCTGAACGATATGGGTGTTGGCCCTTTCGACCGCAATCTGATGAAGGACCTTGTTAAGTTGCTCGACAAAATAGGTCGGATTGCGAAAATCATGGCGGGGCAAAAGCCGGCCAATCAGGTTCTGTTGGGGGGTCAAGAACTCCGCTATGAATGTGAGCAAATTGGAATTTTCTGTGTATTTCAGTGCACCGTTCAGCGTTTGGATGAGCCTGTTCTTTGCCTCCTCAAACTTAGCGATGAAAGGCTCCTCACTTTCGTGGGATATGTTCGCGAGCATCGTCTCAGGTACGACCGTGCGTAACGGAAGATAGATAAACTGAAAATCGTAGTCACTCGCGGGTCTCGGCAAATTGCTTTCAGCAACACCAGGGAAATTGTAAAGAATATGCTCGACTTGAGTCCTTGGGAAAACCCTATGAGCATGATGATAGATGCCTTGCGAAATACACGAACCGATAACAAGAATTCGTTTTACGTCAGTCTCTGAAACAGCGAGCTCTCGCGGCGTACGAAAGCCGTACTCTTGAGAGGATCTCGTCACTGGTGCATTGCTTTCGAGCATTTCTCTGTCCTGACCATGTGGTTAAGCCCAACTATCGCCTCGAAACCAATCAACCGTTTCTCCTGCCACATTCTCCAACGAGACATATCGGTGATCAGTGTTTTTCGATTGAATTAGCTTGTTCAAATAAACAAGAATCTTGTTAGGTACGCTAGAGTCTTGGAATTGATCTTCACATCTCATCTTACAATGATGCCAAAATGCCCACTCGTCGACTAAAGCCTTGATATCCAAACCATCTAAAGACGTGAGATCTTGAGTCATAAGAAGCTTCTCGGATGACGCCAGAGCGCAATATCACCATTGCTCGGCGTTAGTGCCAGCCAGAAACCGCCGAGCTTATACGTTTTGTGACTCGCTGATTATGTTGCCGAAAACAGACGCTTCTCTTCGGAGCTAACGCATCACCGGCGATTACCCAATTCACCACCTCTACGCATTTCTTCCTTCGTCAATTCGGCAACAGTCCTCACCTGCAATCTGGTGATTTCGACCACGATATCCCCATCGATCTTGTGTGTGTCCTTCGCGTCGACAAAAATTGGATTTGAATCTCGACGCAGACGATGAATTTTTATCGATTGATGTAGTGCCGGCATGAGATACCGTTCAACACATCTGACCAATACTTCTTGTTCGAACGACAATAGCCAGTCACTAGGGCCTGCAAGTACATATCCGGCTAGGTGTTTCTCTAGAAGGTGGCCGTTGTCGAAACCGTCTGCAACGACCAAGTCACTAGCTCGTAACTTGATCAAGATATTGATATCCGCTAGATACTTATCAATTAGCTCCATAAATCGATCTGCCGCACCGTAATCTAAATGCGCTCTTTTGTACTCAGACCAATAATCTCGGGCATTGACGAGCTCTGCCTTGTTCATTTCGCTGAACGGCTTCTCGACGCTTTCGTAAGGAATTTTCGCGTCCTCCCTTTAGGCAGCATTTTTCTCACGCTAGCCGTATTGTTCTCACGCCGCGTTGCTGCAACCTAGTCGAAAAGCGTCAAAAAAGCACGGATTGCGGAAATTTACTCGCCTCAATATTATGCTTTAATATGTTCACAACACTGCAAGCTGCCGTCGGTCTGGGGCGAGCTGTGCTATCATGGGGTGGTCGTGATGTCTGTATCGCTGACGCTGAAAAGTGAGGGATAGGTAGCTGGCTGCGGAATATTCGACGACTATACGTGCCTTACCAGGCTGGCAGCGCCATCACAAATGGCGGTTCCTTTGCGGAAGTCAGCCGGCCGATGACAACCACTACCCAAAATGTGATGTCTGAGGGGCTGCCTTGACAGCCTCTGTTGAGTGTATAGCGCCACTCCTGCGCACCACGACATCCAATGATAATTTCAATACGCACGATTGAGCTGCTTGCTCAATGCGCGGGGGATCAGCGCAACCACTCCCGGTGATGGTGCCTAACGCTGCCATAATTGAGATGCGAAAGCACGTCCCTCGGACCGCGCAATCGCCGTTACGTTGGCTTAAGATGACAACGTCTGGGCCACAAGCCGCGCCTTCTCACCATCCAACCGGACTGCAGCTACGGCAGACGAGCTCGCCTGCCAAAATCTCGAAGTTCGAGGGCGACTGAAACTGGCGCTCATATGCTGCTTTAAATACGTCTCACGTGTGAGATTGACGCAAAATGGCTAGCGTATATGCGTTGCTATCCTGTAATTCATATTACAATCAAAAAGAGAATCGTAACCCAATTTTAGCCCGGCCGTATATAGCCCTTTGGGCAGATGCCATTGAATAATGTCATGCCGCGCGCTCCTTAACTGGAACTAGTCCAAGCGATTTCCGGCATGACTTGAAGAGCCATTTATGTTTTGCACCTCGTCGGAGATCCTCAATGAAAACGTTCTTTTGCTTTAGTCTCCTTTGTTTGATGCCTGCCGGGGCCTTCGCACAATCCGGGCCTGTTATGGGGCCTCCAACATCAACGATTGGAAACGTCGCGGTTTTCGGCAACACCACCGGTACACAGATTTCGGACGGCGGAAAATCGCTGCCGGGTGGTGTAATCGTAGGCACGACAGATACTCAGACCCTCTCGAATAAGACGATTACCTATACCGCACCTGGTACAGGCGCGGTCGCATCGACGGTTAGCGGAAAAGTCAATCAGATCATAAATGCGGCTGATTTTGGTCTCGTCAATGATCCGAGTTGCGCGACTGACGCTACAGGAGCGCTTCGGGCTGCTATTGCAGCCGCCGCGGGCAAGAAGCTCGTCCTTCCGGCGGGACAGTTTTGTCTGAACACGGCGACCAGCACTCTACAGATTAACAATGCCATGGAGATCGAAGGACAGGGCACAGGCACCACTCTTATTAAATGGAATGCACCGGCTGGTTCAAATTATGCGCCAACATTTGATGTCTTGGCCTCCGGCGTAACGGTGCACGATCTGGCTGTCGACGGCAATGCGGCGGTTCGGAACTATCTGGATTCCATCTACTACGGCGGCGTTGTTACGTCACTAATGGCCCCGTGGGGTGAAGTAGCCTTTGTAATAGAAGGTGACAAATTTACTGGGTACAACCTCAAGGTCAGCTCTGCGTTCTCCAACTGTATAGGCATCGGTAAGGTGACAGATGGGACAAAATCTACTTTTGGGAGTCCTCAAAATGTAAATCTAAACAATATTTATACCGAATTTTGCGGCAGTGGTGTTGCAGCTGCGAACCAACCTATCCCGGGACATTCGGGCTTCGGTATCGACAACGCATCCGGCCAATTTGTAAATATAAGCAACGTCATCGACAGGCAGTCTTATAGCAATTTCGGGAATGATATAGATACTGGCGCAGCGACGAATTGGACAAACGTATGGGGATACTTTGCGCGCCATGATCCTAACAACACCGGCGCGCCTTCGAGCGGATTTGGCTTTTATAACGGATCCGCCGGCGGCACTTTTACCAATATAAATATCATATCACCGGACACCTTTGGAGTTTGGGCTGACGCGTCCTCCTCACAAACATCATGGAGCAATATTACCGTCCGTGGCGCGGGTCAGGAGTGCCTTATTATCGGTGCAACTTCATCAAGCTGGAGTAATGTCGAATGTCAGTTGCCATCGCACTCCGTGGCCGGCGCTTATGCAGCAGTCCGCATACGCACCGATCAGCAATCATGTAATCCGCCAGGACAGAACTGTCAGCCACTGCCGATCTCCAACTTAAATATGAACAATTTGGTAATCGAGGGAGCCACCGATACCGCGATTGCACAAGCGACGCCGCCTTCCTGGTCCTATGCTATTACCGCAACAGGTGGACCCAACAATGTGACAGGAGTGATCAATATGAATGCGGTCACAGGCCTGCAAGGGCCCACAGGGTTCAACATTGCTCCAACGGTTACTGGTCTGCTGATCAATCACAAGGAGGCTCTGAGCCAGTCTTTTGGCGATGCGGTAATAGGTCCCCTTTCACCTTATAGATTTGCATTTGGCGGTCTTATGAATGTCAAATCCGTTGGACAGAATGCGAGTTGGCAAACTGCCGCATTTGGTGATTTCTCGAACAACGGCAGCTTGTTTGTTTCTGATACGGCGGCACCAAACAAAAGACTTGCCTTCGGTTGGGACCCGGTAAATAACATCAGCGTTATACAATCCGTGTCTGCGTCTGTTTCCGGGATGCCCCTTGCACTCAACCCGTCAGGAGGCAGCGTCCAAATAGGGCGGCAATCATTGCCTACGACAGGTACAAATGGTTTTCCGTATATTCCCGCGACGACCGGCACACCAACAGGCGTACCGGACGCCGTGACAGGTATGGTGCCCATGCAATACGATAAAACCAATCACAAGTTTTGGATCTACGACGGAGGCTGGAAGAGCGTTACCTTGAACTGATCCGCTTAAAGCTGTCGGCACCAAAGATTTAAACGAAAAAGGCCGCACAACCGAGTAAGGCTGGCTGTTGTGTGCCATGGTGGCCTTACAGCGGGCCGGATAGATTCCTTAAGATCACGTCAGCTTGACGCTTAGGCATCAACGTTAGGCCGAATTTAAGAGCGGTGACTATATCCGCGCAGAGTTCTTTGCTGATACAGTGAAACTCACGCGCGGCCTCTATTTTTTGCGTCGAATGTGCGATTATGCGCGAGAGATGCAGAAAGCTGTTATGCCGTACCCGCGGGTTACAGCCGGCCTCACGCGGCTCTTGGCTATTTGACGCCGTCGGAATATGCTGGCGGTGCAGTTACTTCGTTGGGCCAAAACGGCCTCACCAGCGTCGGAGGCTAACGCTCCAAGCTGGACCACCAAACCCAAGCGCTTCAAACCCCGCATGTACTAACATTAGACCCGGATCAATCCGCGGGGGCATACCACGACCATCCATCGCCAACTACCTAAAATCCCGCGTCTTCACCTTGATCGTAAGCGGTGTTTTGACCCCACCTTCCGGATCAGCTTGTGATTGACGATGTTGAGCCTGGAAAGAGGGTTTGGACATATGCCGATTTCAGAGCTTACGCTTAAAACCAAGGATGATGAGCCGGTTCGTCGGTTCGAGGTTTTTACTGGTAGTGGTCGTCGTCGTGAATGGAGCGACGAGCAGAAGGCGCAGATCATTGCGGAAAGCTATGAGCCCGGCGTGACGGTGTGCTCGGTGGCTCGGCTTCATGGGCTGGCATCGCAACAATTGTTCACGTGGCGACGGCTTGCCCGCAGGCCGCTCGATACATTGCCGGACGAAGCACCAATGTTTGCGCCTGCGGTTATCGTCGCGCAGGACATGCCCGCGCCGAAGAAGGTACGGCAAGCGCGTTCACCGAGGAAGGCTCATGGCGACGCGGTGATTGAGCTGGAGATCGGTGGTGCGACAATCAGGATTGCGTCTGGCGCTGACGCCTCGACGATTGCAGCCGTCATTGCGGCCATGAAGGCCTCATCGTGATTGGTCCGTCCGGCGCGGTGAAAGTCATGATCGCCACCAAGCCTGTCGACTTCCGCAAAGGTGCGGAGGGGTTGGCTGCACTGGTTAAGGCCGAGATGGGAGCCGACCCGTTCTCCGGAACGATCTATGTGTTCAGGGCGAAGCGAACCGACCGCATCAAACTGATCTTCTGGGATGGCAGCGGCGTGTGCCTGGTCGCCAAGCGTCTTGAGGATGGCGAGTTCCATTGGCCGCGAATGCAAGACGGCGCGATACATCTGACATCCGCACAATTCTCGGCTTTATTCGAGGGGCTGAACTGGAAACGCGTGCATGCGCCAAGCGAAACGCGCACACCTGTTCAGGCCGGATAGCCGCCGCGACCAATTGAATCAGCTGTATCGAACATCTCGTTTTGGGCGGCAAAATATGCTGTTGTCGATCTATGACGATAAGGGCGGACGAGCTTCCGGATGACCTGAACGCGCTGAAAGCGATGGTGCTTTCGCGCGAGGCAGAGAATGCCCGCCTACGCCAGATCATCAAGGAATTGCAGCGCCACCGCTTTGGTCGCCGCGCCGAAACGCTTCCCGAGGATCAGCTTCTCTTGGGCTTGGAAGAGGCCGAACAGGTCGAGGCGGATGGTCTGGAAGCGAAGGAAGAAGCCTCGGCCGCTGTGCGTCAGGTACGCATTGCTAAACGCCGAACGAACCGGGGTTCGTTACCAGCCCACTTGCCGCGCATAGAGATGATCGTCGATATCGATGATCATGCCTGCCCAGGCTGCCGCCATGACCTACATCGGATCGGCGAAGACGTCAGCGAGAAGCTCGACATCATTCCGGCCCAGTTCCGGGTGCTGGTTGTTCGCCGCCCGAAGTATGCCTGCCGGGCCTGCGAGGATGTTGTCGTCCAGGCTCCGGCTCCCGCCCGGCTGATCGAAGGCGGCATTCCGACCGAAGCAACCGTCGCTCAGGTTCTGGTCTCCAAGTACGCCGATCATTTGCCGCTATATCGCCAAGCGCAAATCTACAAGCGGCAAGGCATAGACCTTGATCGCTCGACGCTCGCTGATTGGGTCGGACGCGCCGCCTGGCATCTGCGGCCCGTTCATCAACGGCTGCTCGACGTGTTGAAGACATCTTCCAAGCTCTTTGCCGATGAGACAACAGCCCCCGTGCTCGATCCGGGACGCGGCAAGACCAAGACCGGGCAACTCTGGGCCTATGCTCGCGATGACCGGCCTTGGCAGGGAGACGATCCGCCAGGTGTCGTCTATGTCTACGCACCGGATCGCAAGGCCGAGCGCCCGATGGCGCACCTCGAAGGCTTCGTCGGCATTCTCCAGGTCGACGGGTACAGCGGCTATCGCCCGTTGGCTGCTAAGAACACCGTCTCTCTGGCTTTCTGCTGGTCGCATGTTCGTCGGCGCTTTTACGAGCTGGCCGCAGCCGGACCCGCACCCATTGCCACCGAGGCGCTGCGCCGCATTGCCGAACTCTACAGAAACGAAGACGAGATACGCGGCCGGACGCAAGATGACCGTCGTGCCATCAGACAGGAGAAGAGCCGTCCGATCACCGACAGCCTTGCACCCTGGTTCACCGAACAGCTCGGCCTCATCAGCCAGAAGACAAAGCTGGCCGAAGCGATCCGGTACACCCTGTCGCGCTGGGATGGGCTGACCAGGTTCATCGACGACGGCCGTATCGAGATCGACTCCAACACAGTCGAGCGATCCATCAGGCCAATTGCCCTCAATCGGAAAAATGCACTCTTCGCGGGCTCCGACGCCGGGGCCGAGCACTGGGCGACCATCGCATCGCTCATCGAGACCGCCAAACTCAATGATGTCGAACCGCTTGGCTATCTCACCGACGTGCTTACCAGGATCGCCAATGGCCACCCCAACAGTCAGATCGACGAGTTATTGCCCTGGTCGTACAGGGTCGATAAGCTTCTCCCGACAATAGAATAGGCGTGGAGTGTGCCGTGACAGAGCAGAGCATCTCATGGGAGCAGGATGGAATCGACTCGGGCTGGTTCTTCGCCAAGAACGTCGGCTCAGTGAGAAGCAGTTTCAGCTATCGCCCTGGAGGCTGGTGGTTCCTTCCAAAGTGGTTGCCTGACACGGCAGAAAACGATGTCGGCCCCTTCAAAACCAAAACTGCCGCGTTGGCAGAAGCAGAGAGCCTAGCTGCCCACCAGCTCACGAAATAGCAGGAAGCATCAACTTCAGCCGCCATGGCCTCAGAACAGCGCTTACCCTTGATCGCATCCAAATGCAGATAAGGATCTTATCCCGAGCCCGAGACTATGCCGATCAGGCTGCCTAAGCCTCGGGATTTCCGGTAAGAAACGCCGCATCGGCTCGGCATAGTATTCTGCCCTCCTTGCAACAATGCAAAGGAGATCAAGATGACCACGACCATTAATCTTTACAGCCGCCAGCTATGGCAGCGGTTTGATGGGTGGATTTTTCGAGAGGACGTTGAAGGGTACATCACTCGGATGCAAGCTGCCGGCTATCGCCTGCGGTCAATCTGCCGGGCGACAAGGATGGTCGGAGAGTATGCGCGGTGGCTTATCGATGATCATAACGATGGAAGTGATGTTTCACCCAAAACGGTCTCCAGTTTCCTGAGCCACCGAAGAAAGATTGGCAAGCTTCGAAACGGAGATAGATCTGCCGTTTTCCGATTCCTTGCCGAACAGCTTGATGCTGGCGCCGTTGACGGCTTGCCCATTGCAGACCCGCACGAGCAGATTCTCAACTCGTTCAGTGAGTACCTGAGAAGGACGCGTGGGTTTCATCCTACCACGATCAAGGCCAGCGTATACTACGCGCGGCCGTTTTTCAGGGAGATCTGGAACGGGGCAGACGAGCTAGCGCAGATATCTCGTCAAGACATTATCAGCTACATTGAAAGGCACGTCCGTGATCGCAGTATAAGTACTATGCAAGGCGTCTTTACGCGGTTGCGGTCATTCCTGCGATACCTGTTTACCGCAGGCTTGCTCGATAAGGATCTGTCATCGAGCATTCCGGCTATCAGCGGGCGCAGACACGCAAAGCTGCCAAAGTTCTTGACCCCTGTACAGCTGCAGAGTGTCCTGGATGCCTGCAATCGCACCACGTCGGCGGGGCGTCGTGACTATGCAATCCTGCTGCTGTTGGCCCGCTTGGGATTGCGTGCCCACGAAGTCTCAAAACTGGCGCTGGATGACATCGACTGGCAAATTGGTGTGGTTTCCATCACGGGCAAGGCCGGAACGCAGTCCGTGTTGCCTCTGCCGTGCGACGTCGGAACGGCGATCGCAGACTATCTGGTAAACGATCGACCATCTTCAGTGTCACGGCAGGTCTTCCTGCGCCTTGAGACGCGGAAGGTGGGTTTCCCAACGGCTACCGGCGTCATTTTAGTCGCCACGAGGGCTTTGAAGCGCGCCGGCATTACCGGGATCGCAAACGTTCGATCGCATGTCTTCCGGCACACATTGGCGACAGATATGATTCGATCCGGTGCTACTCTAAATGAGATCGGCCAAGTCCTTCGACATCTGAGTCACGACACCACACGGATTTACGCCAAGGTGGATCTTCCGCGTCTCCGCCTGCTGAGCCAGCCCTGGCCGGAGGGCGCCCGATGACAAAACTCCACGGCTCTCTTGAGACTTATCTCCTGACAAAGCGAGCGCTGGGCTTCAAACTAAATGATGAAGGCAAACTCCGCAACTTCGTCGCTTTCATGGATAGGCGGGGAGCGACGGTCGTCACAGGCAAACTGGCAATAGAATGGGCTGGAAGCTCGGCTGGCCCGGCAACGTGGGCGATCCGGCTCTCGGCGGTTCGAACATTCGCCCGGTATCTCGCCGACACCGCGCCACTCACCGAGATCCCCCCAACCGGGGTGTTTCCGCAGCATCACCGGCCACAACCTCACATTTATACCGCGGAGGAGATCGAAGCCCTTCTCTCGGAGATAAAGCGATGGCGCTCCAGGAATGGCTTCGGGCAATGGACCTTCCATTGCTGCATTGGTCTGCTGGCAGTGACCGGAATGCGGCTTGGAGAAGCTATCCGTCTCAAGCGTTCAGATGTAGATCTCGATGCCGGCGTTATTTCCGTCGAAGAGTCGAAGTTCGGCAAATCGCGGATCGTTCCGGTCCATCAGACGACCGTCGCGGTGCTTCGGGATTATTGTGAACGGCGGGATGCCAGCCCGCCAAGGCGGCTGAGCGATCACTTTTTCGTCGGCGAACGTGGCAAAGGACTGCATATCCAGCGCGTCGAGTTGGTCTTCATAACGAGTATTCGGCGCGCCGGCCTTCGCGGAGCTGTCGGGACACGCGGCCCGAGGATCCACGACCTTCGGCACACCTATGCCGTCAACACACTGTTGCGATGGTACGAGTCCGGGGACGACGTCGACCGGATGCTTCCGGTCTTGTCCACCTATCTCGGACACACCCACACCCGCGACACGTATTGGTATCTATCGGCGTGCCCGGAACTGATGCGCCATGCCGCCGATCGTTTGGAAAGAAGATGGGGGGCGACGCCATGACTCTGACGATCCTTCCGTCCTTGATCGAGCGTTTCTTCACTCAGCGGCTGATGCAACAGCGGAATGTCAGCGCCAACACGATTGCCTCCTATAGGGATACGTTTCGGCTGCTTCTTCGTTTCGCGTCGAAGCAAGTTGGTCGACTGCCGTCACAGCTGGACCTCGCCGACCTGGACGCCCCGCTGATCGCCGGCTTCCTTGAGCACTTGGAGGTTGAGCGGAGCATCGGAGCACGGTCACGCAATCTGCGGCTGACGTCCATCAGGACGTTCTTTCGTTTCGTTGCGTTCGAAGAACCGGCATATAGCTTGCAGATTCAACGTGTCCTCGCGATCCCTCCAAAACGCGTTGCGCGTCGAGAAGTCGAATTCCTCGGACGAACCGAGATAGAGGCAATTCTCGCCGTTCCCGATAAGATGACCTGGGCTGGCCGCCGCGACTACACGCTGTTGCTCGTGGCGGTACAGACCGGCTTGAGACTCTCCGAGATTACTGGCCTTAATCGCGATGCCATTCAGCTCGGCGCTGGCGCGCATATTCGATGCGTCGGAAAGGGGCGAAAGGAGAGAAGTACCCCGCTAACCAAACTGGCACGGGAGGCCGTCAAGAAGTGGCTCACTGAACCACCGCGTCACCGATCGACAGCGCTTTTTCCAACCGTCCATGGAGATCGCATGAGTGCCGACGCGGTACAGTTCATGCTGTCTAAATACGTGAGCGTCGCAGCGGAGACCTGTCGCTCCCTGAGGGCAAAACGCGTATCACCGCACACGCTTCGGCACAGCGCCGCCATGGAGCTGCTATTGGCCGGTGTCGATCTGACGGTGATTGCGCTATGGCTTGGTCACGAGTCGAGTCAAACAACGCTGACCTATCTCCATGCGCATATCGCGCTCAAGGAGGCCGCTTTGGCGAGGGTGACGCCGCTGGAGGGACGGAAAGCGAGCCGTTTCGTACCGGATGATAAGCTGCTGTCATTCTTGAACGCGCTCTAATCAGCCGAAGCGAGCGCCGGCCATTGGTCGCCCGGCGCTCGCAACTACCGCTGGCTGTTTTCGCCCGAACAGCGCTCTGCATGCGCTGCTCGGGGTTGCCGTCGCCGATGAGATCTTGCTTGCTTGTCTTCCTACCCAAACTATGCCGAGCCGATGCGGCGTTTCTTACCGGAAATCCCGAGGCTTAGGCAGCCTGATCGGCATAGTCTCGGGCTCGGGATAAGATCCCTTATGCCGAACTCGGCATAAGGGATCGACGATATCCCGCGCCCGTGGCCCCTTCGGAAACCCGCGCGGATCCGGCACCGGCGACCCATGATGAAACTCATCCCCTCGCCCATGCGGCAGCGGAAAGACAGCATCACGATCCCCAACACTTGCCAGCTCCGCCGACAGATCACTCAGCCGATGTGCCACAAGATGCACAACCTCCCCTTCCCGCTGAATGCGGCCATAAACACCGATCATGCCGGCGCCCAGCACGACACGGCGGTATTTCTCGAAGGTCTTTAGCCAGACAACGAGATTGGCGATGCCGCTCTCATCCTCGATGGTGATGAACATCACACCCTTGGCGGAACCCGGCCGCTGGCGAACGAGCACGAGGCCGGCGGCCTCGAGCCATGTGCCATCGCGGGCCTGCATCGCATCGCGGCAGGTGACAATACGGCGCTTCGCCAGATCGGCGCGCAGGAATGAAAGCGGATGGTTGCGCAAGGTCAATCCGACATGGCCGTAGTCCTCGACCACCTCGCCGCCTGATGTCATCGGCCTCAACGTGACCGTCGGCTCATCGAGCTCCGGCACGGTCTCGTTTTCGCGGGCGGATGCGGCCGCAAACAGTGGTAGCGGCTCGTCCCGCAATGCCTTGATCGCCCAGAGCGCCTCGCGCCTGGCAAGTTTCAGCGACGGCTGGAAGGCATCGGCTTCGGCGAGTTCAACCAGCGAGGCTGCCGGCACACCGGCACGGCGCCAGAGATCATCGACCGAGGCAAAAGGTTGGTCGGCCCGCGCCGCGACGATTGCCGCGGCATCGGCATTGGCAAGCCCCTTGACCATCCGCAGACCAAGCCGCACGGCAAACCGCTCTTCGTCACCCGTCGGCTCGAGCGTGCAATCCCAGCGGCTGGCGTTGACGCAGACGGGGCGCACCTCGACGCCGTGATCGCGTGCATCACGAACAATCTGGGCTGGTGCGTAAAAGCCCATCGGCTGGGCATTGAGGAGAGCGGCGCAGAAGACGTCGGGATGCCAGCATTTCAGCCAGGAGGAGGCATAGGCGATCAGGGCGAAGGAGGCCGCATGGCTTTCCGGAAAACCGTAGCTGCCAAACCCTTCGAGCTGCTTGAAGGTCTTTTCGGCAAACCCCTGCTCGTAGCCATTCTCCACCATGCCGGAGATGAGTTTTTGGCCGAACTTGGAAACGCCGCCAGTATGCTTGAACGTTGCCATGGCGCGGCGCAGCTGATCGGCCTCGCCCGGCGTAAAACCGGCGCATTCGATCGCCACCCGCATCGCCTGCTCCTGGAACAGCGGCACGCCGAGCGTCTTGCCGAGCACCTTCTCCAGCTCGGGCTTCGGATAGACGACCTTCTCCTTACCCTCCCGGCGCCTGAGATAGGGATGCACCATGTCGCCCTGGATCGGGCCGGGTCGGACGATCGCCACCTCGATGACGAGATCATAGAAGGTGCGCGGCTTGATGCGCGGCAGCATCGACATCTGCGCCCGGCTTTCGATCTGGAAGGTGCCAAGCGTGTCGGCCTTCCTGATCATCGCATAGGTACGCGGATCCTCGGGCGGGATGGTGGCAAGATCGAGAGTAATGCCCTTGTGCTGGCCAAGAAGATCAAAGCCCCGCTTCATGCAGGAGAGCATGCCGAGCGCCAGGCAATCGACCTTCATGAACTTCAGGATGTCGATATCGTCCTTGTCCCACTCGATCACCTGCCGCTCAGTCATGGCCGCCGGCTCGATCGGCACAAGCTCGTCGAGACGGTCACGGGTGAGCACAAAGCCGCCGGGGTGTTGGGAGAGATGGCGCGGGGCGCCCATCAGCTGCCGGGCAAGTTTTAGCGTCAGGCGTAGGCGCCGATCGCCCAGATTGAGATTGAGCTCCTTGGCGTGCTGTTCGCCAACGTCCTCGCCCCAGCCCCAGACATTGGAGGAAAGCATCTTGGTCATGTCCTCCGGCAGGCCGAGCGCCTTGCCGACATCGCGCACTGCTCCCTTGGAGCGATAGCGAATGACGGTCGAGCATAGTGCTGCGTGATCGCGACCATAGGTCTCGAACACCCATTGCATGACAATCTCGCGCCGCTCGTGCTCGAAATCGACATCGATATCCGGC
This sequence comes from Rhizobium lusitanum, assembly GCF_014189535.1. Lineage (NCBI taxonomy): Bacteria > Pseudomonadati > Pseudomonadota > Alphaproteobacteria > Hyphomicrobiales > Rhizobiaceae > Martinezella > Martinezella lusitana. The sequence continues at coordinate 119,640 of NZ_CP050305.1, forward strand.
GGCTCGCGACGCTCCTCGGAAACGAAACGCTCGAACAGCAGGTCGTTGATATCAGGGTCGATCGAAGTGATGCCGAGCACATAGCAGACAGAAGAATTGGCAGCCGATCCCCTGCCCTGACAGAGAATGTCCTTGGATCGGGCAAAGCGGACGATCGAGTTCACCGTCAGGAAGTATGGCGCATATTGCAGCCTCTCGATCAGCCGCAACTCGTGCTCGAGGTTCTTGCGCACCTTGTCCGGCAATCCCTCCGGATAGCGCCAGGTGGCACCCTCCCACGTCAATTGCTCCAATGTCTGCTGCGGCGTCAGTTCCGGATGGGCGCGCTCCTCCGGATATTGATAGGCAAGCTCATCGAGCGAGAAGCGACAGCGCTCCATGATTTCGACGGTGCGAGCAAGCGCTTCCGGATAGCGAGAAAACAGCCGCGCCATTTCTTCCGGCGGCTTCAGATAGCGATCGGCATGCCGTTCCCGCCGAAAACCGGCATCGTCGATGGTGACGGTGTGGCGAATGCAGGTGACGACGTCCTGCAGGATGCGCCGCTCCGGCACATGAAACAGCACGTCGTTGGTGACGACAGTGGCAACACCCATGGCCACCGCCATATTCGACAATTCGTGCAGGCGCATCTGGTCGTTCGGCCGGCGGCGCAGCGTCAGCGCCAGATAGGCGCGGTCGCCAAAAGCCTCGCGCAGGCGACGCAGGTTGAGAGCACAGGTGTCATCTGCCTGGTCGGGGAGGAAGACCGCAATCAGTCCCTCGCCATAGGCAACGAGATCGGTCCAATCGAGCCGGCATTTCGCCTTGCCGCCGCGCTTCTTGCCAAGCGACAGCAGCCGGCAAAGCCTGGCATAGGCGGGCCGGTCCGTGGGATAGACGAGTACGGACATGCCATCCGTCAGATCAAGACGACAGCCGACGATCAGCCGGACGCCGGTGTCCCTGGCGGCCTGATGGGCGCGCACGATGCCGGCGAGACTGTTACGATCGACGATCGCCAAAGCCTCGATGCCAAGCTCGGCTGCTTGCGCGAACAGTTCCTCGCAGGACGAAGCGCCGCGCAGGAAGGAAAAATGCGAGGTCACCTGCAGCTCGGTATATCTCGGGCATGTCATCCGAATATCCCATGCAGGAACCATTGATGATTGCCGGTCTCGCCATGTTCGCCGTCACCAGACCGAAAGATCCAGTAGCGCTCACCGGCATCATCCTCGACCTGAAAATAGTCGCGCACGGCTGCGAGCTCCGCGTCGCGTTTCCACCATTCGCCAAAAACCCGCTCAGGGCCATCGGCGCGCCTCACCCGTCGGCGAATGCCGCGCCAGGTGAAGCTGACAGGTGGATGATCAGGCAACAGCGCCATGGTCTCGATCCGTTCGGGATGCGGCAGCAGCCGCGTCGGCCTTGGCCAATCATCCGGCCAGGTCTCGTCATTATCAGGCGTCATCGGCGCAACGCGGGTGACCGAGCGCTCCGGCACGTCGCTCGCAACAGGCGCGAGACGGTAGAGCCGGCGCTCGCCGATGCGGTTGCCGAGACTATCGATCAGGCCGGAGACGTCGGCTTGCGGTTCCCCGACCAGCGAGGAGATCACCTGGCGTTCGATCAGCGGCTCGGCATGGGTTGCTGTCAGCGACATGATCTCGATGCCAAAGCCGGGATCGATGGTTTCGATCCGATCCGTGAGCAGCCTCGTCAAGCGCTTGAGGTCCCGAACAGGTGTCGCGGTCCCGGCACGGATCGCCTGGTATGAGCTGTCGACACGGTGAAACAGCAGATCGACGCGGCGGGCGCCCAGACCTTTTTCTTCCAGCGCGCGACAGAGCTGGACCACCAGCTTGGCGGTATAGCGCGCAATCGTCTCAGGTGCGGCGATCGGCTCGCCGAAGGAACGACGGACTTCGACCAGTTCCGGCGTGCGGACCGGATCGATCGGCTCGGCGACCTGCCCCATCACTTGGTCGAGACGGCGGCCGAGCTCCGGCCCAAAGCGCAGGGTGAGCGGCGCACGCGGCTGGCTTGCCAGTTCGCCGATCGTGTTGAACCCGAGAACACGGAGACCAGCGACGATAGCGGGATCGAGCCGAAGTGCCGCGATCGGCAGACCGAGGATAGCGTCAGCCTGAGCACCCGTGGGAATGACAAGCGTCGGATCTGCCAGAAACCGGGCGCAGGCATGGGCCGCACCCCAGCTGTCGGCAACCGCTGCCCGCGCGAAAATGCCGGAGGCGAAGAACCGGTTGACCATTCCCGACAGCATCAGCGCCTCGCCGCCATGCAGATGATCGGCGCCGGTCGAGTCGATCACCAGACCATCGGGCGGATCGGCGGCAACGATCGGCGCGTAGCGCTGCAAGGCCCAGAGCGCCAGGCGCTCAAGCGCCTCGGCGTCGGCAGCCGGATCGGCATCCATGACGACGAGGCCGGTCACGAGTGCCTGCGCCTTGGTCGCCGGCATGCCAATGCGCAAGCCGGCTGAAATCGCGGCCGCGTTCGCCGCCAGGACGACGCGCCGGCGCTGCTCGCGGCCGATCAGGACGAGTGGCGTCTCAGGCGGAGGTGCGGCGTCGCCCAGTTTCCGTCTGAGGCGATCCGTGGACCAACTCGGAAGGAAGAGCGATACGACCCTTGGCATCGGGGGCCTCCACTTCAAAATCGGCACTGTCTCCGGCGCGACATCGGATGAGCTCGAGCAGCCAGCGCGGCCGACCGACGCCTGGAACCGGCAAGGGGGAGGATGGCAAGACAGAAACACGCCAGCGGGTGACGGAGGCCGTCGGCTGCCCGAAATCGGATGCCTCGGTCTGTCGGCGCCAGCGGCGAACGGCAATGCCGATGGTGCCGGAACGTTCGGCGGCAAGCTGCAGCCGGCGCGAGGCGGTCATAGACAGTCGCGCCAGCTCGCCGACGACGACACCCAGCCCTCCGTGTCGCAGGCCCTCCTCCATGCAGGAGAGCAATGCCTTTTCGTCGCCGGCCTCGACGTAGATGACACGGCCCGGCAGCAGACCCACCTGGGCCAGCGCCGGCGCGAACAGGTCCGGCCGTGTGACGCACCAGAGCACCTGGCCCTTCGAGCGGGCAGCGATCGCGGCAGTGAACAGGGCTGCGGCAGCACCGTCGATGGCGCCATTGCCACCGCCGGCGACTTCATGCAGGGCTGCAAGCGCCAGCCCTCCCCCGGCAGCCGGCTGTCGATATCCGCTAGCCCAAATGGCAAGACCTCTCGTACACGGCCGCTCGGACCTTCGAGCCGTTGGATGCGGTCTCGAAGCTCGGCGACGACGGAACTGACGGCAGGTTCGGGCATTTTGAACAGCTGGGCTCCTCAAGGCTTTGCAATATTGCTCTTGGCTGATATGTTCTGTATTTGTTCCTTCTTGGGTCATGAGTCAATCGGACTCAAAAAAGAGTGGTCGATGACGGCGATCGGAGAGCGGGCAAGGTTGATGGGAAACCGGCCGCAGAACTAATCGGCAGCATGAAAAGTCAGAGCTTTACGGCAACCTCTGGTCGAACTAAGATAAACACTAGTAGCGAAGTATGATGGTATCCCTATTTTATGGCCGATCAGCGCATTACAACTGGATCTCCGGAGCTGGCACCGCCTACGATGCCCGCAATCCAGCGAACAAACGTTGCACACCGCACCATTCGGAAAGCGGACTGGCGAAATTCTGAGCTTCTCGATTTGAACGCTCTTAAGACGGTATTTGAGGACTGTGATTTTAGCTATTCCGTAGTTGAGAACGGTTATTTTAGAGACGCCGTTTTTAGAAACTGTCGATTTGTGGGTGCCAAATTTTTTGACTGCAACTTCAAAAGCGCGAATTTCTACAAGTGTGACTTCAAGTTTGCCTTGTTTCACAAGTGCCTGCTTGAGGTCCCTGAAATTCTAGCAACTTTACCAGCCGAGCCCAATATTCGGCGTGAGGCTCTCCAGAACCTTAAGGCAAATGCAACGGAGACTGGAGATTTCGCAAGCCTAGGCCTCCTGACCCTCCAGGAAATCGACGCAGCGCGCCGGCATTTCAGCTATGCTCTTCGAGGATACGATACCTATTACAAGAACAAGTATTCCAGTTTTTTTGCGAAGGCGCGAGCTGGAGGAAATCTGTTTGGCTTGTGGCTCGGTGGAGTCATATGGGGCCACGGAGAGAGACCTTGGCGGCTTCTGACGAGCTGCTTTGTGACGCTTTGCGCGTTGGCCCTTCTCAACTTCTGGAGCGTCATGCCAAGGATTGGTTGGGAGCAGGCCGAAAGAGGAGCCAAATCGTTTGAGTACATTATCCGCCTCTTTTTGGATCTATTCCCCGATCAAAAGTTCGCCGGATTCGTCTTCGTCGACTACATCGTAGTTTTAATGCGTTACATTTATATCGGCCTCTTTATTTCCGTCCTATATAAGTCGATATCCCGCAGATGAACGGTGGCGAGCTTATTGGGGCGTACATCTTCGGCTCGGTCGCGCGTGGCAAACAAGACCACCTTAGTGATCTAGACATTTTAGTCGTTGTTAGAAACGGCATGGGCAAAGTTAGCGACGGGGAAGTCTTGTCCAGAGTACCCGAGAAACTCCGCTCGCTCAGGCCGTCAATCTCGTGGTACGGAGCTAACCGAATCGAACAAATGTTCCGCAATGGTGAGCTTTTTGCGTGGCATCTCTTCCAAGAAAACCTTCCGATATTCGATCCAAACAATTTCTTGAAGAATGTCGGGAAGCCTGCCGGTTACCGGGATGCTTTGCTGGATGTTGCGTCTTTCAGGAAGGTGTTGCAGGCAATTCCGCAAGAGGTGAGAGCAAACGAAGGCAATGCTATATATGAGGCAGGGCTTGTCTACGTATGTCTCCGGAATATCGCCATGTCTTCGTCATGGTCGTTATGCAGCCGCCCTGACTTCTCGCGATACTCGGTTTTTAATCTGGAGGGCATTGCTGAATGCCCGATGTCAATAAGCGAATTTGAAAAGACAATGCTCTGCCGAATGGCAGGTCAGAGAGGGACCGAGCCACCAGAGGGCGTTGATAAGGACTTCGTCCTGCGCCTTCATGCGCGCTTGACTCCGTGGTTGGAGGCGTTGCAGGCAACACTTGAGGAGCTGGAAAAACGTGGATAACAAGACGCGCAGAACTCGGTTCGAGACGAGGATAATGTTAGAACGCGAGTTCCTTGCAAAAGTAAATTCGGTCTTCGGGTCTGCCCATCCACTCACGGGAATGACGATGGCTGCGATACGAGAATGGCGAGAGAAACTGCATAGGATTTTTCCAGAGCTCTTTATTCTGGATATCGAGCAGCTTTTGATGGAGGCTTCCGCGCGAGCTGACCTCATGGCAGATGATAGCAAAGAGGTTTTCCAACCTGACCGACGCGAGCTCGACTCCCTTTTTGAGGTAAGATTACTTCTTGACCAGAAGTTGGAGGCGGCATTGCAGAGCCGTGATCGGATACGACTATCCTTGGGCTGCACGACGAGGCGCTGTTAAGTCTGTCTAAAACTCCGCTCGCCGGAAGACTTCTCCTCGGGCTCACCGAAGACACCGCGAGCACAGATCTCGCTCGCATCTTTGGCCGCTTCAAACGGCTTCACGCAAGCGTTGCGGTCCGAACCAAAGTGCGCATGAGCTTGGTTCTCCGCGCCATGCTGGAGCGCGGAGAACTTGATGCCGCAATCGTCCAGGTCTTTAACCCAGGAGCGCCATTGCTCTACATTGGTCGGTGTAGCACTCACATCGGAAATTAATTGCGAATAGTCAGAGACTTGTCCTGGCAATGTAGATTGCGGACGCAAGCCAAAAACAGTGGTCTTGATGGGAATCGAACCACCGACCAGTTAATTCGGATTTCGATTTAGGCTCCATGAAGCACGTTTAGTGCAAAAGAGACATCGAGACGTGCATATTCCAATGCGAAAACACAGCAGACGATGCAGGGATTTTGTTCGCCAGGCAGGTGGCAGCACTTTCTATTCATATTCTGGTCAGTCCGAAATCTGCTCATTTTGCCTCACCCGAAATGTTTAGCCATGGCTATCCATCTGTATCACTTCAGGGCAACACCCAATAGACGCGATTGATAGCTGATGCGATCCCTTGCTTCAGCTAGCTGCCCAAAATCTTTCGGGATGGATCTGGCCCGGTAGCAATTTTGAGGCCACGTCAATGGAATCAAAATGAGCCAATCACAACCACCCAAAACCATCGCGAGACGATCGAGAGGAGCCCGACCACGACGCATATGAACGTGGATACGCGAGTGCGGGCGACGATGACAATTTCACAGAAATAAAAAATAGCTAGTATTTCCGGGCATCAGGTAGTATACAACCACTTGCAACTGATCGGCCCTTCTATTTGGTTGAATCAGAAACTTAGCCAACTTAAGAAATATAAAAAATTTAATGTTGGCGCATGAGATCCATATTTAAGGATTGGATATTTAGTAGTTGTAGACCTACTGAATATACGTTCAACGACATAACATCATTCTGAAATGTAAGCCCTTCTCTCGTTAAGCGATGAGGTCCGGCATGACTGACGATGTCTGGTCAGCGTTAACCCGAGGTGTCCTTGGCTTCGCACATTCGCGCGCAGGCGACCTCACCGGTTCCTCCTTCAAGGACACAGGCTCGCTTCTTGCCTCGCTCTTCGACAATTCTCCAGCCGGCACCACCAAGGCGCGGCTAGGCACGCTCAAGCAGGACATTAACAACCTCAGCCCGCTGGTCCAACAGGTTGCCGATGCGATCAAAAGCAAGGTCGACGACGCCAAGACGGCCGTGACCAACATGGCCAACGAGCTCGGCACCGACCCATTCACCATCGAGGCTGCCGGCCGCGCCGCCACTGAACTTGCCTACGTGCTGATCGCCTTCGACCAGGCACTCGATCTCATAGCAGACAAGCTCGCCGAGCAGGAACCAGCGGGGCCAAACCATGATGCCAATGTCACGGACATCAAGGCCGCGATCAAAGGCATCGACGAGCCCTGGCGGAAACCCTTCCGCAATCTGGCGGGCGATCTCACCAAGACCTTCGATGCCTTGTGTCAAGCGGTGCTCGGTATCGACAAGGCAGGCTCAAAAATCGCGACCCAGATTGCCTGGAGCCGGCCCGACAAGCGCCTTGCCTTCACGCTGCAGAGTACGAGTGCGCGCCAGATCGGCCCGCTCGGCTTCGATGGCGCGTCGGTGGAGGCCTTCTTCGCCTATAAGACCGACGCAACGCTCGGCCTTGCCCTGCGTGCGAAGCTTCAGGCCGGTCTCCGCAACGACAAGCTCCTGGAAAAGATCATACCGGGCGAGGCGAAGACAGCGGACACCAATGCCGTCGCCATCAATCTCGATACGCATGACGGCCTCACCTTCGGTGAAGGCAAAGATAAACGGCTTGTGCTGCCGGTGCGCTTTAACTTCCCCGGCATCGAATTGCGCGAATTCGCCATCGCCCGCCCCCAAGGCAAAGACGAGAACAGCGGCCGCATCGATTTGATGACCACGATCGCCGGTAAGATTGGCGATGTCTTTGGCGTGGTGACCGAAGGCGGCGGTGTCACGATCACCTGGACAGGCGGCGACAGCGCCATCGACGTCAAGCCAAAGCCGCCGCCATCCACCGGCGTGCGCATCAACACCGGCGTTGTCCGCGGCGGCGGTTTCCTGCGCTACAAGGAAGATACCAAAGAATATGGCGGCGTGCTCGACCTGCAATTCATGCGGTTCGGCATCACCGCGATCGGCCTGATCGGCACGGACCCGTTTTCCTTTGTCGTCGTGATAGGCGTGCATTTCCTGCCAAAGATCGAGCTCAGCTTCGGCTTCACCCTCAACGGCCTCGGCGGAATCCTTGCCATCGAGCGAACGCTTGATAGCGACGCCCTGGCAAAGGGCCTTAAGGATGGCGCGGTTGGCCAACTGCTTTTCCCCGAAAATCCTATCGACGCAGCACCCCAGATCCTCGATCGCCTGGCGCAGGTTTTCCCACCGCGCTCGGGCGGTTTCGTCGTAGGGCCGATCGCCGAGCTCGGCTGGGGTTCGCAGGCTGGCTTCCTCAAGGCGCGGCTCGGCATCGTGCTGTCGTTGCCCGACCCCAAGATCGTCATCCTCGGCGCCGTACAGATCGGCGTGCCCTCCGCCGACGTCGACCCGAAGCTACGCGTCGTCGATATCCACGCCGAGTTGCTGGGCGAAATCACCCCCGACTTCTTCCTCATCAGGGTCTCGCTCGCGCCCTCGAAACTGGCCGGGCTGACGCTCAGCGGCGACCTCGGCATTTTGATCCAGTGGTCGGGCGAAGCAGCCTTTGCCATCTCCGTCGGCGGCTTTTTCCCAAAATATACGCCGCCACCGCAGCTCGCCGACCTCAGGCGTGTCGCCATCGAGCTGTCGCCGCCTGTCAAATGGCTGACCGTCCACGCCGAAGCCTATGTGGCGGTGACCTCGAACACCATCCAGTTCGGCGGCAAGATCGTCGTCAGTGCCGATCTCGACGTGGCATCCGCCAAGGCCTGGATCGGACTCGATGCGCTGTTCCAATGGTCGCCGCGCTTTTATTTCATCTTCATCGTCGATGTCGGCATCGAGGTTAAGGCGCTGGGGCATACCATCGCCGGCGTCGCCTTCCACGGCGAACTGCAGGGCACAAAGCCATGGCGGCTAGAGGGCAAGGCCAGTGTCGACATTCTGTTCTGGACCATCGATGTCCCCATCGGACCCGAAGAATGGGGCGAGAAGGACGCTACTGTCGCCGAGACTGTCAATCCGCTGGAAATCGCCCTGGCCGCGTTGACGGCAGATTCGGCATGGACGCCGCAATTGCCGGCGGGTAGCGACATGCTGGTGCGCTTTACCGAGTCGGACCTACCACTTCTCGTGCATCCGCTCGGTTCACTCGAGGTCAAGCAATTAGTGGTGCCGCTGGAAACGGATATCGATCGGATCGGATCGAGCCCGGTTTCGGTCAGACGCATCAACCTGTCTTCGCCGAAGGTTGGCGGGCACGACGCGATGGCGGTGTCGCATTCGCTCGATAATTTTCCGCCGGGTCATTTCATCCAGCAACCCGACGACCAGCAGGCGACGCGACCTGACTTCGAGGCTTTTCCCTGTGGCATGAAGCTGGCGACCACCAAGGTGCCGGACTTCGGCGGTTCGGTCGATGCCGTCTATGAGTGGAACACCGTCTTCCCGCATCAGACATTTGAGAGCAATCGTGATAAATGGATCCTGGACGCAATTGCCCGACCAGTGATGCGCACGAGCGCCGTCGCTGCCGCCCAGCGCCTCCGCGGCAACCCCTATCAGAAAGTCACACGCGCTGCCGATGACACCATCGGCATGGTCGACCCCGGCCTCTGCCAGGTCTGTCTCAAGAGTGATCTCAAACTTGTCGCGGGCCAGCCGCCGGCGATGACCACCACAGCCGCAGCCCAGTTCGTCATGGCCAATGGTGCGATGGAGCAGGCGCTGGAACTCGTCTCATTGGGAGTGGCGGCATGAGCGGCTCGCTGGCGTTTTCCAAGAACTTCGTCGCCGATGCTTTCAAGGTCGGCGCCACCACCTTTTATAAGCCTGAGGACATCGTCCTCGGCGAATACGCCTTCCTGCCGTGGGTGCGAACAGGCCTCGCCGCGGCGATCCAGTCGCCAGCCGGCGCCGATCTTCGTGGCGTGGTCGTGGTGACCGCCGATCTCGTCGCTAGTGACGGCTCACAACCGGCTGCGCCAGTCGAGAAGACGCTCATCCTGCGCGGGCCAGGGGACGTTGTCGGCATAGACCCGAGCCAGATCATCCGCCGGGAGCCGAACGCCAATATCGTCAATGCTGAAGAGACTTTCCTCGCCCATATCGAATTCGACCGGCCCGAGCTGCCTTGGCTGTTTTCCCCTTTTGCCCCGACTGGTGATACTTTGCAGCCATGGCTGGCCCTGGTGGTCTGCAAAGCCGACAAGGTGGTGCTGCTTCCCTCCGCGCCCGGTCGACCCATCCAGCTTGCCACGACGCTTGGCGAATTGCAGCCGCTCTCGGATGCCGCATCCTGGGCGCACGCCCAGGTCATTGGTCGTACGACGGCAAAGACCCCGCTTGCGGACCGGTTGAGCGATGACCATGCGCCGGCCAATCTTTCGCGGATCCTGTGCCCACGCAAGCTGGAGCCACAGACAGACTATATCGCCTGCCTGGTCCCCGCCTTCGATTGCGGCGCGCGAACCGGACTTGGCCAATCCGGCGGTACGCTGGAGCTTGCCTGGAAGCGAGCGCCCGACAATAGCGATGCGGCAACGCAGATCATCCTACCCGTCTATGACAGCTGGACGTTTTCAACCGCGCCGGCCGGAGATTTCAAGACCCTGGCCGAGAAGCTGGAAGGCATCGCCGCGCCCTGGACCATCGGCCGCCGCATCGTCGATACAAGCCGGCCGGAAGGGGGCTTTCGCCCCTGGCGCCCGGTGAGGAAGGCACTGTTCAAATACTCGAATGCGCCCTGGTCTCACCACAGTCACCACCCGCCGATGGCCCGTCCGAGACCAGCACCTGGAGCCCGGCACGACGTGATGACCTGCGCTTGAAGATCGACCAAGCCAACGAGCCAGGACATGAAGATCTGCCGCGCGTCGGCCCGCGACTTTATGCGCGCTTCCAGCGCGGGGCCTCTCAGCTCGGCAAGATCTTCGGGGATCCGCCGTCTGAGACGGTGTCTGCCGACGCCGACTGGTTCTTGCAGCTTAATACCAACCCGCTGAACCGCATCGTCGCCGGTCTCGGTACCCGTGTCGTTGTCAAAGACCAGGAGCAGCTGATGCAGGCGGCCTGGGCGCAGGTCGGCGAGGTGCGCAAGGTTAACGCTTCCCTCATCCGCCACCAACTGGGCCGTTATGTCGGCGCGTCGCTACACCGCATGCATCTATCCAATCTCGAACTGGGGCCGCTGACGCAGGTGATGCGCGGGGTGCAGGCCAAGCTCAAGCTCGATGGCGACGCGCTGACGGTCTACGGCAAGGTGGATCTTAGCCGGACGGCTCCCGTGGCAATGACCGCCGCCTATCGCCGTGCAACCCGGCTGCGGGGGCCTGTGGCCCGTTTTGCGAAGGACGCTGGCCCGGCTGCCCTCAAGGGATTGGTCGCAGGCATGGCCGGTTTCAACGATTTCCGCGTTGCCTATGCCAATCCCGATGGTGTCGGGAAACTGTCGGTAAAGGCGATCAACGCGTTGCCGGTGGACATCGTCGCGCGCAGGCTGGGTGTCGACCCTTCCGTCGCGATCCGGACGCTGACGGAGCGTCTCTCCGTCCTGGAACGCAACCCCACCATCGCCGATCAGGCGTTATCACCGGTCGGCACATGGCGCGTACCGGCCGGCAACATCGACCTCTCCGCCATTCTCGCCGACACAGTGGCAACAAAGGTGGCAACAGTCACGCCGGTTATACCAGAAAAAGATTCCGGGCGGGCTGAAGCGCTCAGCGGCCTGCTTGTCGGGTTGGCAAACTCGGGCATAGCCTCGGTTGCGACCAAAGCGGCCGGTCAAGTGCAATTGTTTGACCAGAAGATTCCTTTCAAGGCGATCAATGTCACGCCCGGTCCGGTGCTGACGCCAAGCCCAGTCACGCGTCCGCTTCTTCCCGGCACGGGAATGGTTACTCCCCTGCCCCACGGCAATGTGCGTATTCAGACGCCGTTGCGCCCACCGGTGGTCAGCCGGTCGGTTGGCAGCATCTCCGATACGGTGACCGCCGGGGCTAGCACGCGCGTTCCGACCTCCCCTGCACCGCTTGTTCGTTTCGAGACGGCGACATCGCGCGCGCTCACCAGTGATCTCAACAAATACCGCGTTACGCCGGCGATGGATATCGCCACGGCGATTTCGACACTCGCTATCGACAATGGTATGACTACGCTGCCCTTGACGCCGGATCGGCCGAGCCTGGCCGTCGCCAGGACATCGCTGCTCCAAGCCGTGACGCCTGCCACCACGATGACGCGCTATGTCACGAACCGCCTGGTCCGGATGCCCTCCTGGCTCCCGCCTGACTGGTTCGCGAACGGCCGTATCGATCCGATCATGGCTGCGCCGCATTTCGACCGGCCAATGTACGAGGCGCTCGATGCCTATGACCGCGACTGGCTCATTCCAGGCATCGGCACCGTCGGCAAAAACGATTTCGTCACCTTGCTCAACACCAATGCCGCCTTCACCGAAAGCTTCCTGATTGGCCTCTCGGACGAGATGGGGCGCGAGCTTCTGTGGCGCGGCTATCCTACCGACCAGCGCGGAACTTATTTCAAGCGCTTCTGGGATGAATCGCAAGATGAGTTGAGCTCCGACATCCATAAATTCCTCCCCAATCAGTCACTGGGAACCCATATCAGCATCGGCGGCAACAATATCGTGCTCGTGGTGCGCGGCGAGATCATCAGACGCTATCCCCATGCAATCGCAGCGGCCGTCCTTGCCCAAGATGACAATAATCAACGCCCGACTTTCGTCGATCATACCGCGCAGATCCTTTTCCAACACTATCTGCCTCCGGATTTCCTGCTCGTCGGTTTTAAACTCACGGAAGCACAGGTCCGGACCGATCCATGGTGGTTCATCATCGCGGAGCATCCGACCGCGCCGCGTTTCGGTTTTGCCACGGGAGCACCCCAGGGCTCGGCGGCGGCAATTGCTGCCGCGCGCCTGAAAGATCCGGTGCGCGCCGCCTTCCGGGGTAAGTTCCTGCTCAACCAGATTCAATCGGCCGGGGGTCCCAATGCCTGATCCCAACCTCACCGCTCTGAAGAACGTCCAGAGGACTGTCAAAGCGCAGCAAGATAAGCGCGACAAGGCCATCGCCGATCTCGCTAATGCGAATGCCGAGATCGCCAACGTGACAGCCGAGGCCGCGCGCCTTGAAGCTGCGGGCGATACCATCGGCGCGCAGCGCAAGCGCGCGGCGATTGATCCGCTGGTGACCAAGCGCCGCAATGCCAATACGGCAATCACCGATACCGTCACTGCCGTGACCGGCGCACTCGACGGCCTGCGCGACCTGGTTGATCCCTGCGATGCCGATCCAGCTTTCCCGTTGCTACTTCTTCCCGTGCGCGTCGAGACGCGCTTCAGCCCGGACGGCAAGACCCTGCGGATCCGCATCATGCCGGATGACGTCCATATCGATCAGTTAGACCATGGTCTCAGCAATGCCGAACGGGATGCTGCGACCGCCTACTGGCACGCTTTGTGGACGGCGGCTGACGATGCCCTCGATCCGCCATGGCAGATCTTAGTTAATGCTGTCGGCAAGCAGCGAGCCGCGTGGACCGCGCTGGCGATGGAACCCTCCAACCTCAACCAGCGCAAGACGGCGGCAGCGCCAGTGTTTCCGGATGTGAGCTCCAGGACCAAGCGCGCGGCCGTCGCCCGCCTGCTGCCGGACCATTTCACCGCTGTGGCTATCCAGGCCGGCAGCCAGAGCCGAAAGACCGGCGCGAGCATCCCGCCGGAGCTTGTGGTCGGCTTGTTCGCCGGCGATGGGTCAGAATACAAGGAAGTAAGCGGACTGCAATTCTTGCCCGGTGCCGAGTGGCTGGCTGACTATGCTGCCGCCGAGAAGAACGGCATGGCAATCACTCTACCGCTTGCCAGTGCTGGCCAGAAGATCGACGATCTCTTCGTTTTCGGCGTACGCCGAAGCATTGATCCCAAGCGCGCACCCGCCGAATTCGAGGATCTCCTTACAGCGCACCTGTGCACCAAGGGACTTGCCTTCGTGCCGCAGGGCGCCCCGAGCAATAACACCGAAACCGATCGCGCCGCCTGGCAGCGCCGACCCGATGTGCGCCAACCACCACGCGATGCCGTCAATCTGGACCCGGGCAGCAACGCGGCAGTATTGAGCGCGGCGCTCGGCGTCAGCACCTCACTGCTGTCCGGGCTCGATTACGCCGGTACCCGCGAACAGGCGCTCGCCAAGGCGATGAACGTCGCGCTGTGGGGGCCAAGCTGGGGCAGCTTCCTCGACCGAGCCAACAATGTCGACGCCTCGGGCTCCACCCTCACGACCGCGACGCGCGAGCAGACGCGCATCTTCCATCGCGATTTCGTGCGCGGCCGCGGACCACTGCCGACCCTGCGCGTTGGTGCCCAGCCCTATGGCGTCCTGCCCGTGTCGAGCATTGCCAGACGCTGGAAGAGCACGCGAGGCGACACATTCGAAAACAACATCGCCGGACTGCTGCAACGTCTGCGTCAGAAATGGCTCAGCTGCGTCGATGATCTGCCGCGGGTTGGCACCGGCGCGATCGACGAGGTGATCAGAAAGCTACTCGGCACCAGCCCCGTTTCGGTATCGTTGCGGGTGCGAACGGTTCTGTCCGCCGAATTGGCCCGGCTTGCCGCCAAGACGGCCGGCGCCTCGCAAGCCGATTTCGATCTCGAATCCCTCATCGAGACCGTGCTGGTCGAAGAGCTGATCGGCAACCTCAATTTCATCCATCCCATGGGCTCTCTGTCGGAGGACTCGCGGCCACTGGCGCTCCCCTATGTTGACGATGCCAGGGACGGGGCCGTTATCGGTCAGATCGTCGCCGGCCAGTCGCCGCAGATATCCAGCGTTTTGCAGGCACTGGTGGCGCTGGCCTGGGACCGCGCAAAGCGTGAAATCGACGACAATAGCGGCCAAGGCCGGCTCAACGACATCATCCAGGCGACAACATCGATGTCGCCACAGATTAAGAACGATGTCGCAACGCTTGTGGCCCGCCCCGACAGTGCCAGCGCTGATCAATATTTTGCCGTTGCCACCACCGTTCTCGCCGCCAATCGAACCGCGACCGTCCCGGATATTGCCGAAGTCCAGCCTGTCGCTGCCTATCGCTCCTCCTTCGCCCAATTGGCATTGGAAAGCACGGCTGATGTTTCGCGCGACTATTTCGGCGTAATCACAGCAGCGGCTTGGGCGTTGGCCTCCGGCCGCCTTGCCGAATTGAAGACAGCACTCACGGAGCTCTCGGCTGCCTTTTCGCCCGATGCGCTTCCCGGCGAGCGGCGGATTCTCGTCGCCGAGACGCTCGATACCGCCTCCCATCGTCTCGATGCCTGGTTGACCGGACTGGTGGAGCGGCGGCGGCAATCCCTGCGCAAGGCCAATCCGGCCGGCCTCACTATCGGCGCCTACGGCTGGGTACAGGAGATCACGCGCACCGCCGATCAAAACAGCGGCACTGGCGGTTATATTGCCGCGCCAAGCCTGGACCATGCCGCCACCGCCGGCATCCTGCGCAGCGCCTATCTCAGTCATAATCCAGATGTCGACGGCAACAACGCCTTCGCAATCGATCTGACCAGCGAGCGCGTACGCACGGCGCTGCACCTTATTGACGGCATCCGCCAGGGCCAGCCGCTCGGCGCATTGCTCGGCTACCGCCTGGAGCGCAAGATTCACGAAGCCGGGTTAGATCGACTGATCCTCTCGCTACGCTCCATCGCACCGCTTACCCAGGGCAAGCTCACCGATCGCAGTGATGATACGGAGATCCCGGCGATCGAGGTGCTGGCCGCGCCAATGTCACCGACGGCCTGCAACTCATCGAGAAATACCAGGGAAAGGTGACCGGTTGGGACCAGCAGAAGGTGTTCGATCGACTGAAAGAACCGCCAAACAACCCCTACCTCATCGGAACGTGGAAGCCGCCCAGCCCGGACGAATGGAGCGCAGTGTCGGCCATTATTTTGGATGCCGGACAAGCTGCGGATGCGGTCGCCGATCTTCTCATGGCCGAATCCGTCCATCAGATGGTCCAGGGGAACATGCCACGCGCTTCGGCGGCGCTGGATGCCGCCAGCACCGGCGACGTGCCGCCGCCCGAACCGGATGTCGTTGCCTCGCGGCTGGAGGGTATTCCACGCGTTCACCGCCTGATGCTCGTCGCCGGAGGCGATGGCGGCTGGAACTCCACCCGTCCACGCTCGGCCGCCGCTCCGCTCCTTGAGGCCTGGTCGGGTGCCCGGCTCGGACCGCCCGCAACCATCCGGATCGGCAGCGATATCCAAGGTACCGTCCTGACGGCCGCCGATACCGGTCTTTCCGCGCTCGACTTCGTCTATATAGCAACCGATCGGCCGAACTTCGAACGCGTCTTGCGCGCCAATCTGCCGGCCCTTGCCCCAGATGCCGCCCTCTTTGCCGAGCCCGCCGACGACTGGCCGGCAGGCCAGCGTGCCATCGGCAACATCTTCGACCTAGCCACTTCGCTGCGCGCGCTTCTGGTGGCCAGCCGCCCTGCAACGGCGGCAGACCTTGCCGTCCCTAACACCCCACCGGTACGCAGTGTCGCTCCGACTGAACTCGATCTGGTGAAGGCGCAGCTTCAAGCGGCAACCGGCATGTTGTCATTGCGCGCGCAGGCGGTCACGGCCCAGCTTTCAGTCAATCCTGTGGTGCACGAATTGCTTGCTTCCGCTCTTGCGGCGCTTGCCGACTTCGGGATCGTCCTTCCCCAACTCCAAGGCGATGCCATTATCAACGCCGGCCATCTTGTGTTGGCGGATGCCAACAAGCGCCTCATGGAGGCCGAACAGGCGCTAGGCGACCCTGCTTCAATCACCGCCGAAAGCCTCGCGACAATTGGCCAGGGCCTCTTCGGCGACGGCTTCTGGGTGACCCCGCGTGTCGGATCGCCTTCCGGGCCGGATGCGTGGGGACGGGCGGTCGGCGCCACGCCGCTGATTACCCAGCCTACGCACTTCGCCATCCAGCGCTACCTCACCGACATGGCTAGTGTGCGCGACAATGTCCGCCGTTATCTCGAGATCCTCATGCTGGGCAAGGCGACGGCTACGCCACCCGCACCCCGCGCTACCCAGATGGCAGGTGTCGGGGACGATCCGCCGACAACCTGGATCGGCGTCACGCTTGATCCCTCACAGCCAACATCCTCGGCCCCACTGGTCAGCACGGTGCTCGACACCGTTGCCGCCTATGATGGCAGCGGGGAGACGCTTGCGCTCATCATCGACGAGTGGACGGAGGTCGTGCCGATGCGCGAACGGCGTAGCAAGGAGCCGGGCGCGCCGGTCGATATCCGGTCGACCGCGGGCATAGCCGTCAATGCCAATGCGCCCGGAGCCCGCGCACCGCAGGCAATGTTGCTCGCCACCTCGCCCGATGGTAGCCGCTGGACGACTGACGCCATGGTTGACCTCCTTGCCGAGACTTTGGAACTGGCCAAGATCCGCGCGGTGACGTTGGAAACCACCAATGGAGCCGCACGCATCTTGCCAGCACTTTACGAGCGCAGCTGGTCGCTGCAGGGAGAAAAGGTCCTCGACCTCCGCTTTATTGCCGAGAGGGCGTACAACAAGGCTGCGGTCGCTGCCTTCGTAAAGGACAAGGGGCCATGAGCAACACGGTGAATGTCATTGCTTCCCGCCCGCTAAGTGGGATCCTCAAGGCAATAGCCTTGGAGCCGCCGGCATGGAGCCGCCTGGAACCGCAATCCGTCACCGGCGATCCCACCCCCGGCATCGAGGCACGCATCCATGATCCCTTATGGCTGATCGCTCGCCAATGGCAGTTCGGCGAGTTCCAGGGCGAGGATGCCGGCACACCTATAGCCATGCATGTCGCCATGACCAGCCGGCGGTTCAGTGCTTGGAAACCCGGTGACCAGAGCTCTGAAACTCCGGTGCGGCCGCTGAGGCCAGACCACTCGATCGAGCCCGAAGTGGAGCGCGAACCTCCACCCAGCCACGGCATCGGCTTGCGGCAACGAGCCGAGGCAGGAGCTCTACTCGTCTCGGCTTTGGCGGAGGCCGGTTTTGACGCCGGCAAGGCTTTGACGGACGCCTTTACGCTGCCCGTCGATGAAGAGCCGCCGACCGACGTGCCCGCGGCTCTCTGGCAGGCCGATCCAATGTGGCGCACGATCGCCCGTGCGAGCCCGGATGGGGAGGCGGTCGCTGCGTCCATCGAAGCGGCCGGCGCCGGCAATCCGGCCTGGCTGATCGGTGCTTCCGCTGATGCCGTTGCGGCATCACGGGAGTGGCTTGTCTGGTATCGCTCCCAGGTCTCCCGACCGGCCGGCAGCAACGATGCCTGGCTGCGCGAGCGCCTCGAGTACCAATTCGCCGTCCGAACTGGCAATCCGGAGAACCAAGCGGTCTTCCGTGCACCTGCCCATGATGGCGGTCCAGTCGACTGGTACAGCTTCGATTATCACCACGGCGAGACCCTGACGGTGGAGGGGGAAGCCGCCGAGGCCGCAGCCGAAGTCGCCAAGACGATGACAATGCTGGCAACGCCTCTACGCTATGCCGGCATGCCTGCGGACCGTCTCTGGCAATTCGAGGATGGCCTCGTCAACTTCGGCCACATAGAGGCCCAGCCGCACGACCTCGCGCGCCTGTGCTTTGTCGAATTCTCAACGATCTACGGCAATGATTGGTACACGATCCCGGTCGACCTGCCGGCCGGCAGCTTCACCCAATTCTCCGAGGTCGCCTTCACCACTACGTTCGGCGAGCGCTTCGTGGTTAACCAAGCGGACGACCGAGGGCGCAGTGGCCATTTCCGCATGTTCGAGCTTAGTGTCTCGGGCGACCCCGTCATACTGCCCGGCCTGCTGATACCGCCGGGTGGCAGGATTTCGCAGGAAGGAAAGGCGCTGGAAGACGTAGTGTTCTTGCGCGACGAAAGCGCCAACATGGCCTGGGCAGTTGAAAAGACGGTGCAAGGCAAGAGCGGCGATCCACGCAGTCGCAGCAGCGAGCCGCAGTTCGTGCCACCCAACGCGCCGCTCGCCGCTGGGGCGGACCTGCGGTATATCCTGGAGACTACGGTGCCGGCCAACTGGATACCGCTCGTGCCGGTACCAACGTCGCCGGCGCAGGGTGGTTTCGAACTGCGCAAGGGCACAATGACCGACAAGGACGAATCGCTCGGCGAAATACTCGATCCAACGCCCTTCACGCTCAAGGAGGAAGAGGTTCCGCGTGAGGGCGTGCGAGTGCGCCGCGTTCCCGCCATTTGCAGGACCGCTGACGGCCAGATGGTGCGCTGGATCGCCCGCCGGGTCAGCGTTGCCCACGGCGAGGGAGCAAGCCGTCTTGCTTTCGACGGCACAACCAATCAGCCCGGAGGATAAGCGGTGAGTATGCAGATGGGGTCTTCGCGAGCTCCATTAGTGCCGCCTGTTTGCAAAGCCGCAGACAAGTTCATCCAGCGTTTCGCTACTCATCGGTAGACTCCATAATCGACTGGCAAGTTCACGGGCAATGGTTGCGTGCCGCTCCTACTCACCTACGAGCGGCCAACATTCCCTGGCCGAAACAGGTATGGGTCGATGCAAAAGGCTTGGCGGGCATCAACTTCGTGCTGCGCACGCCCGAACTCGGTTCGCTACCCGCCAAAACAAACTGTCGAACTGCATCATACCTCAATCGCTGTCGGCTGCCTGACCTTGCGTTCCAGTGCCGCGATTTGCGCCTCATATTCGGCGATCACGCTCGCTTCGGCTTCCTCATCGCTGAGTTCGCGCGATCTGATTGCGTCAGCCACAACTGAATGAGGTTGGCCGAGACACCGTAAGTACGTTGCGCATCACGCCGTCCGATGACGCCGTGTCGAATATCCTGGCAAAGCTGCAACTTGAACGGTGTCGAGTGCCGCCGGTATGGACCTCTGGATTTCATCAGCCTTCTCCATTTAAGGCCCACAGAGCGTATCAGTTTTCTCCTGTCCCGTGGTCCAGCCCGAGGAGTTCACACCAACGCCGGGTCAGATCGTGTCGGAATTCAACATAAAGGGGACGTATTGCATGTGATCACTACGGTGCATTAAATCAACCAATTCAGCTTGGCGATGAGTACTAGTCTTTTCAAAAATTCGAGCAAGATGGGTGCGTCCAGTAGACCTCTTAATTCCTAGGTGATCAGCGGCCGACTGTATGCCGTGCCCTTTCATGAGTTCGACAGCAAACAACGCCTCTGATGCAGTCAATCCGAACTGTTTTTGTAATTGGGAATTGAACGGTTGCACGTTGCGATTGGGTTCAGTTACAAACACTGCAGCTACAGATCGTTCTATCGTAAAAAAGGGAGCTTGTTCAGAGCGAAGTGGAGCTATCAGCAATGATAACGATTTTTTTCCCGGTTCGGAATTAAGATGGAGATGTCCACCTGCTGGACGATCGTTGCCGGGTGGCACGGCACGGGCAATCAGAGAATATAGTAGCCCTGAATTTGCAATCGTATCGGCAAGAAGTCTTCCATTCGATATCCGCAGCGACCCAGATGATCCACAAATGCGTTCAGCCTGCTCATCAGCAAAAATCACTCGGGCGGCTCTGTCTACAATTAGCATACTTCGTCCAAAAGCTTTGATGGACGCTTCACTCTGTATCTGCATTTGTGCAATTTTAATATTTAACTGAACCGCTCGTTTCACATGCGGCACAAGACAACGGAAAAGCTGGATGTCCTCCGGTCCAAACTCTTCCTTTCTATGTACGGCCAGAGCGGTTTGTCGCCCATCCTCTTTCAAAACGACAGCATTGAGAATGGATCCAAGATGCTGCGGCACCAGAAAGTCGTTGTAAAACTCTGTTCGACAAAAATCACGTTTTGACATAACCATTGCGTCAGTCTGCACGGCACCAGCCTGCGAAGCGGTCATTCGATGCCAGATTGGGTTGATCTGATGGTAATGGTTGGCATAACTCTCGAAATATGTTGGATCGCATAGTGGAGCGATGCTCCAGGACTGAGCCGAACGATCGCCTTGCCGCGTCAGAACAACGGCGCGAGCACCGCAGGTTTCAGCGATGAGACGCAACGCATCCGGCCAGCGATTAAAATCCACCGCTGCATCATAGATCGCACTGATTAGGCTACCAACTATAGCTTCATTAAGCGTGTAGTTTCCCATGATTTCCCCTTGGGCACAACTAACACCGTTCTCAACCTGTTATGTATAGAAGTTGACGAGACTTTTGTGATCCTCATCAAAGGCTCTGCTCAATTCGAACTTTGAATTTTTCTAATATATTAAACAGAGAAGATATCAGTACCAACAGGGGATCTCAACGATCGTCACGGTATTATATGAGTATGTTCTTAAAAATTTGTCTGTATAGGCCGAACGGCGGATGTTTGGCATTCAAGCAAACGATACAATTCGCAGAATATGGAGATTATCCAGTTCGCATTTCTTCGCGGAGGATTGGTTATGAGCACATCCAGTACGAAGAATGCGGTTATCGTTGGTTTTATAGCGAGCCTTGGCTGCATTTTGGCTTCGGTCGTGGACAGCACCTCATTAAATGCCGCACCGAACCCGCCCGGCGGCTATCAGCAATCATGCCGTGACATTGCAGCGGATGAGACGTCAGTCGTCGCACAGTGCATGAACTTCAATGGCGATTGGGCATCCAAAACGACGTTAAACTACACCGGCTGTGGCGGTGAAATCTACAATTACGATGGTCAGCTCAAATGCGCGGGCTTACCGCCCCCGCAGGGCACGTATCAGTCGACTTGCAATGAACTCAAAACAGACTCGGATCAAGTTCTTCACGCGAGATGCGAAACGATCAACGGCGGTTGGATTACCACAAGTTTGGTGATCGTCGGGTGCCAGGGGAATATTGCCAACATCGACGGAACCCTTCATTGCAACCGCAGCCCGGTTCCCATTCCATCCGGCTCATATTTGGAGACCTGCTGGGATGTTGCGGCTGACGGCATTCACCTGAGTGCCACCTGCCGAACACTTAGCGGCGATAGCGCGGGTACATCTGCAATTGCTGACTACCCCGCTTGCGCGCGCTCCAATCAGGATATCTTGAACCGCGATGGTGTTTTGACCTGCGCGTCTGTTACCCCTGCCAACTCACCTTGTTCTTGGGGCAATCCAAATCGCGATCCACATTGCGGAGTATCTGTTAATCCGAACCCAGCACCTCCTTGGCCTCCGGGTTCGTCCACCTCGTACCCATTCTCGATGAAACGGAACGTTCCGTTGAACCCATAGGCAACGCCTATCAAACCTGTGAGGCTATCATGACAAACCCCAATGAAACTACCAATCTCGGATGGCACCACAGTGCAGCTTCATCCCTGCAAACTCAGAGAACGAGCTACATTCATGCTGTGTCTCAGCTATTTGAGCCCGGCGATCCCCACTTGAACAGTCAAGCAGCCGTTCACCGCGTCGGCGATACGGTGTCAGTAGCGGCCTCAGGAGCACTGGTTTCGCTTATTTCTCTCCAACAAGCGGTGGATGCCATTACTCAGAAAGCGGCAAGTCTCGGGCTATCCAATGCCAATGTAGAAAGCGCTGTGGAGGGTGTTACGGGTGGCTATATCGGTCGATTTTCGGATATGGATATCTACTATTCCGTCGAAACCGGAGCCCATGAAGTTCATGGCGATATCCGAGCAAAATACAATGTGCTTGGTGGTCCCGGCGGTCTTCTCGGGTTGCCCGTAACCGACGAAGAACCAACACCGGACCTAATCGGACGCTTCAATCACTTTACCGGCGGATCCATCTATTGGACGCAACATACAGGCCCCATGTCAGTTCGTGGCCAGATCAAAGATCTTTGGGCAACGATGGGTTTTGAAAAAAGCGAACTTGGTTACCCCGTCACGGATCAATATCGAATGAAGACTGCGTCACCAAATGACCCAGTCATTGAATGGTGCCAGTTTGAAAACGGAATGATTGCATCCGATCGCACCGAAGCCCGCGTCGCGCCCTTTGCTACAATCGACCCTAATACTCTTCA
The DNA here is from genome assembly GCF_014189535.1 of Rhizobium lusitanum. NCBI lineage: Bacteria > Pseudomonadati > Pseudomonadota > Alphaproteobacteria > Hyphomicrobiales > Rhizobiaceae > Martinezella > Martinezella lusitana. The sequence continues at coordinate 142,413 of NZ_CP050305.1, forward strand.
ATCGGTCGTATGGAAGATGATTGATACCAGATTTCATGATTCACCAGATAATGTAGGCCTTCATCCCGATACGAGCATTCAAGGCGTCAGCGAATGGCACTACGGCTTTTGGGTTTCTGTCCCGCGGGCAATTGGCTTTCGTCTACACGGCTTTCGCGATAACGGCGGCGCTCCCGATACTGACTACTTCATAAATCTTTGGCTGCGATTTGAACTTGCATGGAGCACCAACAACTTTGCTGAACCTATCGACAAATCAGTTGTAGCCTCGCTGGATTGGTTGCGAGTGACCTCTGATGGTTTCGATGTGTCCGGCGGCGCTGTGATCAACGGTGTAACACAGGGCTTGCACGATGCATTCTTCTCTGCCCCAGGAAGTGGTGATCATCCTGAAGTGCTTGCCGGGTCACTGTATGTCGGCAACTTGCCGACGCACGCAGAGCCAAGGCGCGGCAATATAGATTTGATTGGAATCGGAGTATCGAAGGCAGGCGAGTTTCAGGTGTTTGTGAATCCATTGCGCCCGACTGACGCGCCAGGCATATCTGATTATGGAATACTGCGCAGCATTGGGGCTCAAACAGAGCTGAATCTTCTAGTCAGTAAACTTCTCGCTTAAATCGAAAAGTCTTTGGGTTTACGGGTGAGGAACCCGGAAAATTCACAGCATCGTCTTTAACTTACTACAGATAAGGGGGTACGTTTCTATGAAGTACAAAATTGCAATATTCATCTTCCTCTTTACAGCTTCCTTTTTTCCGGTAGAACGCGCTTATGCCGTAAACTGCACTGTACCAGCGCCTTCGGTGTCGTTTGTAGAGAATAGACCGCCTTTTGGCGGCGGCCCGATAGTGAATGGGCAGATAATCTGGCGCTATGTTGGCAGGGACACTTGCAGAGATATTTACAATTTGCGCTACGGAATAATTGGCGGCAGCGAAATCCAGATAGAAATACGGGGGCATTCTTGTAAGCCCGGCGCCCCCTGCGCCTTCAACGTATCCCTCAATCGCGACAAACCTTACGTTTTTAAAGTTCAAGCTTGCCACACGGCGTTTGCTCAAAGTTCTTCCTGTTCTCAGTGGGGCCAGACGATCTATCGCCGCTATGGCCCTGACACATGCAAAGATGGATTTGTTTGGCGCGAACTCATTCCCAACGATCATGTGTGCGTAACGCCGCAAACCCGACAGCAGGGACAAAACGATAACGCACAGGCCATGCAGCGACGCAATCCGGCGGGAGGCCCCTATGGTCCCGACACCTGCAAGCAAGGGTTCGTCTGGCGCGAATTGACACCAAATGATCACGTTTGCGTAACGCCCCAAACACGCCAGCAAGGTCGCGATGACAATGCGCAAGCCGCACAGCGGCGGGCCTGAGGCGTTTGGCAAATCGATTGCGCTAGTGTCGCTTGGCACATTGCGATGCCATTTATGGGAGGAGGCCAAGCGCGTTATTCCGATCTGGCTGTCAATCGGCGGAATGTTCCCGTTCAGTCGTATTGTTCGCTTTCGAGACCAATGTCCGAAAGGCTGATGACGGTGGCCACCCAGGATGTCGTTTTGCCTCAGTTCGGCTTGCGGGTATCCAAGACGGCCTGAGGACAAGCTCGCCGCTCAGCGGATGTCAACGAGGAAGGCTGCGACAGATCAGTTTCAATCGTGGGCTCAGGCATGAAGCTTGGCATCATCCGGTCGTCGGAAAGCCCTGCGCTAGATGCCCATACCCGACCGCGTGCCCGCCACGCGTCCAGCTCCTCCGCGTTCAGCCGATGTTCGCCTTCATCGACATAGAAAGCCACATCCCTTCCGAGGCGGTCCCTGCGTTGACTGCCTGGCCTGACCGTCAGAGCGATGGCCTGTCTGATCTGCCAGGGCCTTGAGTCAGGCAAGCCCTTCAGTTGATTTTGGATCGCTTGTTCGATCGCCAAGTGGTCCTTAGAGTTCACGTTGGTGTGCGCCGCGCGATCCTTGAAGAAGCCGTAGTCCATTTCCGTGGGCACCAGGTGATTGGAGGCGTAGGCGTCGTAAAAGGACGCGACTTTCCCACCATCCAGGCTGGCGCTTCTGTAGAGCTTGTCAAACATCTCTCTTGCAGCAGGGATAGCACCAATCTTCGAGAAGCCGATCTTCCATGCCACCCGTCTCTTCGCGTCCATCCAGACTCCACAAAGATAGGTTTCCAAGCTTCGGTCAGGATCTCGGTCCCGAAGTACGAACATGCGGCGGACCGCAGCGGCTTCAGTCCCAAAGGAATCGTCGATGCTATTGGCATCGAGTTTGTCCAGAGCCTGGAGAATGAGCCGCACCTCCTGACCGCCTCCAGCTGTCGCACCGTTCGGACCCCAGGTCAGATAAGACCTTGGATCGTTGGAGTAGCACCGCATTTGCCCATGCTTCGGGTCGTAATGCGGTTTCGACTGGCAGAAATTCCATTCCATCACGGTATAGTCAGTGGCCTCATATGTAAGCATGATCGTGTGGGCACGCTGATCCACAGAAGGTGGCGACACATCCGGCAGCAACGCTTGCCAATAGGCCACAGTCAGTGTCCCAGCGACCGCTTCGGCATCACCGGCAATTTTCGGTGCGATCTCCGGGCAAGCGCTCAGGAGCGTCAGCGCCCATCGAGTTGCTGGCCCGAATTGCCCGTCGATGGTGGGAGAAACGTTTTTTCCACAAGCCTTCAAGGCAGCCACCATTGCGGTCTGCAAATTGGCCACCGGCCCATACCTGCCGTCGTCCAATGGTGCCTCGCGATACTTGTACAGCACGTCCGCGTGGGCGCAGGCCGGCAGAAGTGACATGAAGATGATTGCAAGGAGCGGCAATACAGTCTTTGGCATGTTCCCCCGGGTAAGGTCGATCGAATACAAGTGCGCGCTGGTCAAGGCTTCGGGTGCATGTCTGAGCGAAACTGGAAGACGAAGTAAGGTGGAATGCACACGCCTCGTTTGTCATTCCTCGCCAGCCATGTCGCGTCCGGCTTCGTCTGCCCGTAGTAGTCAGATTTGCTGTAGTTGCGTCCAACCACCTCGTGAAAGAGGGAGCCGCGCGCGAGAAGCTCGGCTCGTTCATTGAACTTTGAGATCGCGCTCGGCCCGCTCTCCGCCATCGGCTTTACGCAGATATAATCGTCTCGGCAGGGCGATGCGACGTCACAGGCTCGCAGTCCTGCGAGCGACGTAAAGGTCGCGAAACATTGAGACAGGGTCGTTCTTCCTTCGCCAGAATTGGCTATTCGCGACACGCAGGTGTTGAAGCCCGTGGACGCGATCATGCCGCATGTCGCCTGATCGGGTAGACCGACACACTCCGAAAGACGAAGCATTCCGGCGGGGAAACCGCCGGTCTGCTGATCTCGAATGTCATCCCTGGATACGGGATTTCTTACACCCTCGTTGTACTCCTGATGCGCACCATAAAACGAATTGCCAGCTGGAGGATCCTTGGGCAGCACCGAAGAAGGAATGACCGTGGGCGCGCCATCGGCCAAGGGCGGCTCGATCCTTTCATAACGGTCTGTAGCAAATCTCGTCGTGACGATCCGGCCAATCTGAAGGGGATCGCCAACCTGCGTCTGCCCGGCATGGGGAACGCACGTACCGACCGCTGGCTCGTTCGTCGTCTTGAAGAGACGGCGGCACTCAAATTGCGGTTGGCAAACCCACTGCCTCTGGGTCGTCGCTAGCGCATCTGGCAATACACATGCCCCTCCCCAGCCGCCAAGAAGCTGAGTGCCTTCGAGTTCCGCGGCGAAACTGTTGAGCGGCCGGGACGAATAGCTGGCGGCGAGCTCGTATTCGGTCAGCCTTGCATCCGGCCGGGACGCCATCAGTGAAACGATCCTGCGCCGTCGCGGTTGATCGCCGTAAAACAACGGAGAACCGGCCAGCGCCACCGCATTTTCATTCGGAGTGTCGGCCCTGTCTTGTCCCGGGAAATGAAACCCGGCGATCGCTCGTGTTTGATGGCATACGGTACAGGTGCTCTCGTTCAGGCGGGTTCTGAAATCGTCGGGCGACTTTATGAAGCTCGTTTTCTGGCCCGTCGCCTTGAACGCCTCGATCGCGGCCTTTATCTCGCCGTCGCTGATGATTTCGTGAGAAGCTGAATTTGCCTTCCAGAACAGTTGGTTCTCGGAGCGAGTGTTGCCTCCGGGGGAAATCGAAGATGCCGAAAAAGCGAGATATTCACTTGGGATGTTCAGCGTCCCCTTGTCGATGGAGGAGACGACGGCCGGACGTTGAAGATAGGTTACCAGCTTTTCCCGAAGGCGCTTCTTGTCAAGACAGGCAACGGTCGCGTCATTTGTCGCGCATAGAAGGCGCGAGCGATCGATTTCGTTGGTGAGCGCAAGCGGCTCAAGGAGCTTGTCTTTGGCAACCCATTGAAACACGCGCATGAGATATTTGGCTTGTGAACCAAAGCCGTGTGCATGGTCTCCGTCACCTGCCGGAAAGCGATAAACCTGGATGTTCAATTCAAGTCGAAGAAGATCCTCACCTCTGATGAGAGCCACGGGGCCGCTTGCCGGATCCAGCAGCATGGCGGGAGTCCATCTTCGGCCTGCCGCCTCGTCTTGCACATAAGCATCCCATCGCTTCGCAACCTCCTGGCAGGTGACCTTCGAACCCGCAGCTCCGGGCAGCGCTGGAAACACCAGATTCATCGTTATCGGCAGACGGGATTTCTGGGCTCCGTTCCTCAGCGTGTAGCCAAATCTATAAATGACAGCAATCTCGCCACATCCCTGCTGAGCAGCCGATAGATCGCTTCCAGAGTCCTTTATGAATTGTCTGTCCATCCTGTTGACTACGCCGACAAGCTCGGCCTTGGAGTCCGGATGTGACAGGAACCGCAAATCCATTTGAGTCCCGTCGTTGGCACCATCGCTTTTCCGCAGTTCGTCGATCTGCTGAGACACGGACTTCAGTACCCGATCTGCGATGCCGAGATTGAATGGATTTGCGGTCTTGTCTGCATGGCCGACTGTTGCTGCCTTGGCATTCATCAGAGAGATGAAATTCAACGGGCCGTCGCAGGAAATCGCTGACTCGCCGCAATCCAGGGTCTGAACAATATCAGCTCTGAATACCGAAGGTCCAATCAGACTATCCGCAGCCGATGCTGAAAAGTCCGTGGCCCGCGCTGAGGCCGACGTTACAATGAGAAAAATTCCTAGGACACCGAGCGTGAGTCCCAACAGCGATCGTTGCTGGCCTGATGGGCGGACAAGATCACAGCACATGCGTAGACGTCGTCGAACATTTTGCACCGGCCTGCTCCCCCACCCCGCACGCAAAATTCGCGTAATGAGAGTAAACAACATCGGATCGTCGTGGTCAATCAACAGTAAATTTGATGGGCGATGCGCTTCGTTGCAATTTAATTTGTGCGTCCCTCACGGCTGGCTTATGCAATACAAAGCAAACGAGAAGGTTAGCGCAGGATTTGGTCTGGTAACAACCGAGCCGCCACTGCTAAATCTCCGAGAAGCTAGCCGGATAAATGTCGATTCCATTTTGAACGCGTAGGTGATCGGATGAGCGAGAGCGAGTTGAAGCGATCCAGGATCTTGATGCGTCCCCGATACCAAAGGTAACGCAAGGAACATACTGACAACTATTTAAACCTGAGATTGATTCTGACTACTCATAGGGGGCAGGACATGCAACTCAAAACATTCGCAGTCATGACAACAGTTTGCCTGCTCGTTGGGTTTCAGGCTCATGCGACAGGACACCGGCTGGATTAAACTTGTTGCTGGATTGCACATAGACGGATTTGAGATCGTCGAAACGGAAGTGCGGGTTCCTGCGCGTCGGAGCTGGCGGACGGACGAGGTGGAGATCGTGAGGTCGCTGAGCAAGATCTACCCCGTCGACGTACCGGCGCTCGATTTCAACGAAGCAGAAAGCGAAATCGCCCTGCTCCTTGACCGTCATTCTCTAGTGACGACCAAAGGGCATCTACGCCAGGCGATACAGAACTTCACGAACGGAAACAGGGCCGTGGTCAACAGCTAGATCCGGACTTTCTTCGAAAGCTACATGATCGAAATCGCACTTCGCATGGGGTATGGCGGAAGGCCTTACGAGACTATTCGTTGCTTCCGTCTCACAGAGCGAACTCGATCACGTTGCTCGCGCCTACGGAAAAATTCGTCTTGGTCTCTTCTTGCACGATGCAGCTGGCGGTAACTAAGGCACTGTTTTATCGTCTATTATAACTGTCGGCAACAATATTGCCGGAACCAATACCACAATGGAGTCAATTGACGAGCGCAAACTAAGCGCGCACATATACATCGCTCGCAGTAATGCATGCCACAGATACGAATTTAACACCGTTAGCGATAGGATTTACTATGCCTAGTGCTATTTCGAGAAGAGCATTCATGGCTTCGACTATTTCCGCGGCCATTGTTGGATCAAATGTCTCTGCTTCTGCAGATGATAATGGCATCGACCTCAGCGATGATCTTTCACGAGGGCAGATATTCAAAGATTTTGTTGTCTTGCCGTGGCTAGCTGAGAACGGAGGGGAAAATCAAACACTATCAATTCCCGCGGTATTTCAGTTCCCGCAAGATGTAACTTATGACTGCACCCTCGACGCACAGAAGGTCTGTAGGACGGACACATCGAAGCCTCGCACAAAGCCGATGCTGTTTGGAGTGGACATAAGCCACTACACTGCCCCCTCTTTTTCATTTAGCGAACTGAGGGACAAGAAGGTTCGGTTCGTGCAAATGAAAGCCAGCCAAGGGCTTAGGTACCGAGATGCTAACTTCGCTGCATTCTGGAAGCGAGCCGCCCAGTTCCAGGGAGACCAGGCAGTTTTCCGGGGGGCTTATCACTTTCTGACGGCAGACGGGGATGGAAAGCAGCAGGCTGAATGGTTTCTTAGCGAACTTGAACGCGCCGGGGGTACGGTAAATGGTGATATGGCGCCAGGTGTCGATCTCGAATGGGATGTCTACAAGAGCACCGGCAAGGCAGATCATTGGGAGGGAAAAGGCGCCAATTTTATCCTCGATACGGTCCATGCGTGTATGGAGCGATTGACAAAAGCCACGGGGAAAAACCCAATCTTGTACACTGGGAAATCCTGGTTCTCCGCAAAAACGGTTCCAATTGATCGCTTCAAGGAGTTGGAAAAATATCCTCTTTGGGTTTTCGATTACAACCCGCAAAGGAAGCTTGACGAGAAACCGCTTCTGCCGGACAATTCCTCGAAGGCAGCCATCTGGCAATTTTCGGATTCAGCACGTGCCTTGGGAGCGTACGACGGAACACTCGATTCGTCGGTATTTTATGGCAGTGAGGGCGACTTCAAAAATGCCTTCGGAATCTCGTAATGAGGGCCAAGGGACACATCATCGCGTTGATAGCTGCCATTGCCCTTTTTTCCTGCTGCAAGGCGGCATGCGCGGATGACTGCTCTAATATTGCGGTGGGTGTGGCAGACCCAAGTTGGTGCCAATATTTGGGTCGCTTTCCCTTCAGTTCCCAGAACGACCCAAATCGGCACGTGGACAATCGCGTGAAGGATGCGATGGGGTTGAACGATACACAAGACTCCAAAATTAGGAGCTACGCTTTCGTTATTTCGGTATGGGATTATAATTTCTCCGATGCGATTACTTCGGAGCTAAAAGGGGTCGAAAACGAGCAATCATCGTTGCTTAGTTTTGTTAAATCTCAAGGCTTTGACGAAGCATTGGTCCTAGAGAATGGTGAGGCGAATGCCCAGACAATTCGAAAAATTTTCACCGAGTATTACCTGCCTAAATTCATATCTGCGTCCCAAAATGGCCAACAGATCCGATTTATGTTTATATTTGATGGCCACGGTTGGCAGCCTCCATCAAGCGAAGCAACTGGCGCTTTGGCGCTAAGCAAGCTAGAAGATGAAGGCGACTTGAATTATGACCACCGCTTCTCGTTAGCAGAACTACGCGGTCTTCTTGCAGACCTTTCTCCCTATACCCGATCGATGGTCGCACTGTTAGGATCATGCTACTCGGGTAGTGTGTTACGGGGACCGGGACTAGCCGACGACTACACCCCAGGACCATCGGCGTGGATCGCAGCGGCCGCGCCTAATCGAACGCAAGCATGGATCCTCCCCAAGGAAAGTGGCACCCTTTTTTTCAAGATTTGATCTCAACAGTCGACCACTGGTCAGCAGCAACTAGTCAGCTACCAGCAGATGATACCGCCTCGGCCGTTGTTAGTTTCGCACAATTCACACCCAAACTTCGCGAAATCATCGACAGAATTAATGAGGAGCATCAATCCGCTCGCAATCCAGAGAAACCTGACGAGCCTTATCCACCATTCGTAATGGATACAGTCTCTTACGAAGGGCAGAGGAAAGCCGCTTTTCGCTTCATAGTTCCGGCCAAAGTCACTGCTGCAAATGGCCTTGATATCGGGAATGTTACCTTGACTGGTAGCGCGGTAGTAGGCCGACCGAACGTCACTGTCGTCCACACGCCAGAGTATTATTCGGTACGGGGCATAGATTTATCCCATGCTTCGGGCGATGTCGATTTTCAGAAACTCAAATCCTCAGGAGTAAAGTTTGCATATCTTAAAGCTACGCAAGGAACAAAATTTAAGGATGCCCGCTTCGGCGGATATTTGAAAGATGCAACAGCAAGTGGGCTACCAGCAGGCGCTTATCACTTTTTTGACTATTGCGAGGGACCGGATCAACAATTTCAAGCAATTATAGAAAACGTACCAAAAAGTATTGATCTTCCTATTGCGGTCGATTTGGAATGGAAGGTCATAGCGGCAGGAGGCTTTGTGGAGCCAACAGACTGTAATAGCAACGAGGTGATCCGGGAAAATTTTCGTAGCCTGCTTCAGAAGCTCACGATATACTACGGAAAGATGCCGGTCATTACTACGGCCTCGGCTTTTGTAAAAGCCTATCCAATCATAGATGATAGTTTCGGAATTTATCCACTGTGGATAATGGACTACAGCAAGAGTAGAGTAGCACAAGGAACACCCTCTCTGCCCATTCATACTCCTTGGACGTTTTGGCAATACACGGACCATGGTACGTTTGATGGTATTCCCGGAAAGACATTCGATGTGAGCGTCTTCTTTGGTTCCGACCAAGAATTTCGTGACTTTGCGTCGGGAACGCAAAATGTTGCCCTCCAAGCAGCTCTACCGTCGTTCTTGCCAGCCGCGAACGCGGCAGTAAAAGCCATCACAGAGCCAGCGGCTGCCGCCATTCACGAGATATTTCACTTTTAGAGATAGCTAGACAAAACATCCGGAGACATATGGTAGTCGGACAGGCGAACCTACATCACGCGGCCATATTCGCAGCGATCCTTTTCAAAGCCCTCTACAGACCAAAGACGGGCCTCGATCGCCTTATCGGGGTCATTTGCGGGAGAGGGCGATATACTACCTTAGGGACGGCCATCGATATTCCCCGGTGAGTGTTATGTGTTCCCATCCAAGCGGTGAGACGTGTGGCAGCAAGCTTGGGTCGATCAGTTCGCCGGCGGCGATTTGCTCGGCCACGATCTCTCCGAGTTTCCAGGTGTTCCAATAGATTATTATGGCGGTCAGCAGATTAAGGTGTCAATCGGCGCGGAATGTTGACCCCTTATCGGCGTCCAATCTTCACCCCCTTATAGACGATCAGCGCTTGGCCTACACGGCAAAGGAGACCAGGCTCTTTGCTCAGCCTGTCAATCTGACACCATGCTTCACGCCGGTTGCCAGCCCGCAGTCCAACGGCGTGTCTGAAGCCTTCGTCAAAACCCTGAAGCGGCACTACATCCGCTATCACCGCTTCCGGACGCCGACACCGCGCTCCGGCAGATCGATGGATGGATCGAGGACTGCAACGAGATCCATCCACATTCCGCGCTCAAGATGGCTTCCCCTCGGCCGCTCATCAGGGCTAAATCAAACTAGCCGACTGTCCGGTGAAACGGGGAGCACTCCACCAGGGTAGCAACGGTCGACTGGAGCATGCAAGCATGAGCAAGACGAGAGAAAAAGGCATCATCGCATATGGAACCGAGGAGGATCGGCGCAATCTGGCAATCCTGGCCGACACTATCGAGTGTCCGGAATCGAGCTTCTAATTAAGATGCTCAGAGAGCGCTTCGAGCAACTTTTCGGCGAAAACGCGTTAAAATAATTACAACGCAGGCTGCCAATCCAATTAAGATCATTGTATGTAGAGGGCTCCCGTTCAGAGTCCTAATCTCAAGAACTACATCTTGAGTGTCATTGGAGAATTATATGTTGAAATATCCATTAGCATTTTTCTTCATGACGCTCTCTTTAACTTTGTCATTCTGTGTAGAGACGGCGTTTGCTCAAAATGCAGCCGATGAAAATGATCCGAAATGGGAATGCTATGCTCCTGCTCCAGGACATCCTACTGATGCTGAACGAGTGGCATTTGTAGACAAGGCGTCCAAAATCGCTGTTGATCTGGAAAAAAGCTATGGCGTTCCAGCACCGGCGATCACTGCGATGGCTGCGGTCGAATCTGGCTACGGTTGGACAAGGATAGCTGTGTTCGCCAACAACTTTTTCGGCTGGAAGGGTGAAGAGGGCGCGGGCAGCGCATATCATCTTAAATGCCAGCCGTTAGACACTGATCCCAACGCGTTTTATGTGAAGTTCAATTCTCTTGAAGCCTCAATGTCCGCCGTTGCCGAACGGTTAGCGAAGGGCAGAAATTACCAGAAAGACACCGCTCGCTATCAGGCGGATCTCAAGGAAGGGATCGATCCGGCTCTCGCAGCCAGACTTTGGATTGACGCAATAGCGCCACGTTACAACGGCAAGCCTTGGCTGTATCGCAGCACGCTTAAACGGGTCATGAATGATCCAATTTCGCCTGCGGATTTCATCAATCCTAAGCTTAACTTGTATCGGCTCGCACCCCCGCCGGTGAAGGGCGAGAATCGTTATGCACATATAGTCGACAGTATCGCGTATAAAACAGTAATTAAACTTGCCAAACGGGATCTTGCTCCTGGCGCGCGCACTATGGACAATTGCATTGATGGTGGTGGAAGCATTCAGAAAGACTACCCCGAGTATGAAGGCTATCCGGTCAAGCGGTGTATTTACCAGATCACAAGCCCCAACGTGCTGAAAGGCCTTGTATACACCCTCCATCCTACGGCAGAACAGGTTGCAGCATGGACAGCTTTTGCATGTATTCGGGCCGATGCTTCAGATCAGTCCGCGTGTGCCACGCGACTTTTTCGAACCGGGAGCTCTGAAACTGAAGGGCTTTATGAAAGTAACAACGCTCAGTTTCCTGTTTCGGGGAACGTGATTGAGATTGGTAGCGCGGGGGGCTGCACCAAAGCGACAGTGAACAACAACATTTTTTTCAGGCATGGTGTTACAGTTAAGCTGAAAGCGCTGCCCTCGGTCTGTTCAACTCAAGCGTTTTCTATTTCTGATCAGGAGCAGTACTCAAAATCGGCGGTGGAAAGATACAGATTCGTCGCACGGGTATCCGCTTTAAAGCTACAAGAATATAGCGATTTCACCGGCAAGTCTCCCACGGGTGATGAATGGGCACGGATCAACCAATTATCTTATCTCACTGGCCTGGACGACGGTGTCAACGCATTGCTCAACATTCAAGCAGAGCGGCTTTTCGGGAGTAAGCGTTGACGTTCTGGTAGCTGGCCACGCAGGCTAGCTACCAGTTCCATAGTAGAACCTTTATCTGTGATGGCAGTGTAGCGGCTATTTAGTAATGCGACAGTCGAGTGACCATGATGCTGACCGAATCGCCCGATTTAGACTTATAGAGAAAGCAGTCCATTCAGATACGTCTCGCGATCAATATTCTCCGCTTGGCTTGACGCAAGATCGACCAAAGCCAAGACAACCGAGCGGGCTAGCCGGCGTGCGCGACGTCGGTCTTCACTCGATATTGGCGCCATCGATCGGCCATGGACATAAGCGCTTCTTAGATCGAAGAGCGATTCATATTCGCCCCGGATTTGGGATCGGCTAGCAGGTTTTGCACTCTCGTCCGCATCACCTGCGTAACTGACATCGCTTTCCGGGGATCGGTCTTCAGCTTTTTCCCATAGTCGGAGTGCAGGCTGTTGATTTCCACTGAGAAGTGACCCGGCGGCACAGGATATTTCCATCGAGAATTGGCTCTGACGCGCTTTTTGCTGATGTTCATCCCCTACGACGCGCCGATCAAACGCGCCTGCAGCAGATCGAGTTTTGCTCTCCCGTACATCTGGCGTTTGATGAGCTTCAGTCGCGTAATCTGACCCTCCGTCTGTCCGTTCGACCAAGGTGAGATGATTGCGTTTCTTACGGCATTGAGGTCTTTTTCAACCCCACCAGCAAACGATCCGACCAGGCTGTTTTTAGCTGCTTCAAGCCATTCATCGAGCTTTCGTGTCGTCTTGGAGCGGATCATGGATTGGAAGTCGCCAATGGTCGTGCGGGCAACGATTAGTTCCGGAACGTTCACTTCGATTGCCGCCACCAGGATAGCCTCGGATTTTGCCAAGTCATCGCGTGCGGTTGTCATCAACCGGGCGATGGCCCGCGCTGACGGTGTTCGCGCAAGCCCGCTCTGGTTGGCCTTCTCCGCAAGACGTCGACGCTGAGCCCATTGCGAGACGACCCCGCTTTGCCCCGGAAAGCCCTTCGCTTTCATCTCGCGCCAGAGTAGGCGTTTCGTGCGCCCTCCTCCCAGCGGCTGTTGAGCCACGGTAACCAGCTATCCAGTGAGCTGGGCCGTGTTCGAAACATATCGAGGCGTTGGCCCCTCAAAACGTCGCGGACAATCTTCCGGCTATGACCGGTTTGCCGAACGATCTGTCGAATTGAGGTTCCTTTCTTCGACAGCTCCCGGATCGCCTCGTTTGTTTCCTGACGGCGCAGATATCCCTCGTACTGCAGTTTCTCAGCGTAGGTCAAAAGCTTGGGATCAATGACATTGCTGCCGACCGCCTGCCTGATCTGGCGCATCGACTTGCCGACAGCATCGAGGAACGCTCGGCTGGAATTCTCCATCAGATGCCAGCGGTCGGCAACCTGCTCAGCATCAGGTAAGGCCTTTGCGATAGCCTCACCATAGCCGCCACCCCGATCGCGAGCGACGATGGAGATCGACTGATGCTCGGCAAGCCACGCTCGAGACGTATCCAATGCTCGATCCGGTAACAGGGTGACGGGCTTCCGCCGCTCCAGATCGCAGACGATCGTCCCATAGGTTTGGCCCCGCCTGAAGGCAAAATCATCAATGCCTATGACGGTGAGTTCATTGTTTTGATCGGCAATACGGCGGCGAACCACCCGCAACAGTGTGTCGTTGCTCACTGGCACCATCAGACGATTGGCAAAGGCCGCCGGTCTGCCGCCGAGTGCCAAGCCAAGGTGGTGGACGATGGTCTCCAACCGCTGGGTGCGCCGACCGTAACGTGCCAACACGCCATTATCGAACTGTTCGCAAAAGATGCGCCGTCCGCATAGCACGGCATCGCACCAGAACCGACGCGCCACGATTGCCAGCTCGACTCGCCGACCGCTGATGGGCAGGTCAGCGGGCCGGCGCAGATATCGGCTTTGAACTCGTCGGCTCTGTCGCCCGCAGGCTGGGCAAATTCCTGATGGAGCGCGCGATCGCAGCCGAACTTGAACGCACTCTGCAACAACCGCCACTTCATCGACTGCAAATCCGGACGGCGCGAGGCTCGCGCGTTGAAATCGTCGTTGCATAGCTGATCCTCCGATGAATCAGCAAAAGCATCATCCGTAACAGCAGCAAATGATGGTGTGGAACGGCCCTTCGCACCGGCATCGAGGATGCCTACTGTGGTGACGCCAATCGCCACAAGATAGAAGGAACCGTTCCATGGAGAAGATTACCACAATCGGACTGGATCTGGCTAAGTCAGTCTTTCAGGTTCATGCCATTACGGAAGATGGACATGTCGCTGTCCGACGTGCTTTGCGGCGATCACAATTGTTGGAGTTCTTCCGCAACACCGAACCATGTCTTGTCGGAATGGAAGCATGCGGGAGTGCCCACTACTGGGCCAACGCGATTGGTGAATTCGGTCATACGGTGCGATTGATGCCTCCGGCCTATGTGAAGCCCTACGTCAAGCGAAACAAGACCGACGCAGCTGATGCTGAGGCAATCTGCGAGGCGGTCACGCGCCCTACAATGCGCTTTGTTCCCGTCAAGTCACCAGAGGAGCAAGCTGCCGGGATAGTTTTGAAGACCCGAGAGTTACTGGTGCGTCAGCGAAGCCAGACGGCCAATGCCATGCGGGGCCACATGGCCGAGCTCGGGATCATCGCTGCAACTGGAATGACAAGCATTGCCAAGCTCATCACCATTTTGCGTGACGATGGAGATGATCGTCTGCCGAACTCGGCTCGGGCCGCGCTGTCAGAGATGGCCGATCAGATCGAAAGGCTCACAGAAAGGGTTGAGGTGCTCGACGGCAAGATTATCGCAGCAGTGAAAGCTGATGATACCGCTCGTCGGCTGACGACGATCCCCGGCGTCGGCCCTATTATTGCAGCAACTGTTCGCGCCGCCGTTCAAGATCCGGCAGCCTTCCGAACCGGGCGGGATCTGGCCGCCTGGATCGGCATCACGCCGAAAGGGGGCAGAACAAGATTAGTGCGAAATCGTACGTTAATCAAATTCGTCCATATTTTCCGTAGTTTGTCGCCTGTACTGAATATGAAGTTTTAGGGTGAAATGCTTTTAGGGCCCAGTTTTGGGAACGAATATCGATCTCGAGCATCACTTCCTCGGCTAAACGTACGATTTCGCACTAATCTTGTTCTGACCCCAAGGAGGATGGCGCAGGATAAGACGCGCCGGCTCCGACGACGAATAGCACGTCACCACGGTCCCGGGCCAGAAGCAGATCCTCGGGTAGGGGCGGAAGTCCCGCCTCGAGATATACTTCAGTCGACATGCTGCCCCAAGCCCCGTCTCATTAGTTGCACACCCTATACACGATACGACTTGCGAACGTAAACATCCCAAACGTGCATCATCGCCTCCAAACCGAGGGAATCTACTCAGCTAATGCCTGCACCAATCCAGGCCTTTGCTCGCGCGGGTCATTATGCAAGCATGA
The DNA here is from genome assembly GCF_014189535.1 of Rhizobium lusitanum. NCBI lineage: Bacteria > Pseudomonadati > Pseudomonadota > Alphaproteobacteria > Hyphomicrobiales > Rhizobiaceae > Martinezella > Martinezella lusitana. The sequence continues at coordinate 157,569 of NZ_CP050305.1, forward strand.
CCTTTGATGTGGACGGCGCCATTGCTCAGCGCTTCCGCACTCGATACGGATACCGCTCTCAATTTCGAACTACGAGTTCCGCCACAAATTGCCGTGTCTTTCGCCTTGCTGCTGACCAGGTCGGAATTGAGACAGGGCAATGAAAAATATTGCTTTTCATGCCGGGCGATCGGCTCCGGTAGAATGGCAACCTCGGTGAATTTTGCACGAGATTCAGCTTCCTTTTACCCTTCCAGGGGTGTCCGCCGATGTTCAGCGCGCAAGTTGCAGCGTATATAGCTGTTTGAAAGCGTCGATCTGTTAATCCTGCAGAGATTGGATGTGAGCTGAGGTATGAACCACCAAACGATCCAAACTACAGCCGCCGTTGTATCTTTGATTGTTACCATCTTTGCCGTCGTCATCTCGACGACATTCCAGTCTAGCGGAACTAATATTCCAAAGAAAGTTGAGGTTGAATATACCGGTCCAACCGATCCGCTATCGGACCTGAAAGAGACAAAAGTTGATCTCAATGTCTCGGTGAGCAGCGAAGGGCAAAATGTCGATCGGCTTATTTTCTACCAAACGTCGATTACCAACAGTAGCAACGTTCCGATCCTGCCTTCAGACTTTTTCGGGAACATGAAACTAGTCTCAAAGCAACCTTGGCAAATCGTCGCGATCGGTCGTTCAAAATACGAACTCGCGCATGGTGTCGTGGCTTCATGGGCAAGGCAAAGCGATAACGAGTTCGACTCGCCGCCAATTTTGTTGAATCCAGGCGAAGCTTTGAACGTAACCGTCTATCTGACGGCACCGGAAGCGATAATTTCTGCCCAAAAATTTGACGACCCGGCACCAATCGCCTGGGATATGCACATCGCCAATCTCGCATCTTTGGAGGAAACACCCAATCCCGTCACTCGCTTTAGGACAAGCGTTGGCAACATTCTTGTGACGATTTGGGGTTGGGGAATCTGGACAGTGCTCGGTCTATTCATTTTTCTGCTCGGAACACATCTTCTGCTGCTAACCTGGTCGGGTCTTGTAAATCGTCTTAACCCGCTAGGTGGTGCCCTTGTCGTTTATGTTGCGCTACTAAGTCTCATCGCCGCTGAAACGATTAACACCATGATTTTCGGTGTATCACCGCTTTTCTACGTCCCAGGTGACCTCAGCTCGAGGTTGCCCATCTGCATCTTGAATTTCGTTGTCCTGGCAGCAACTTCCATCTTGAGCTATCGAAGCCGACGCAGACGTGGCAAGGTCCAACGGTCATCCGAATTATAGTCGGCGCCGCTTTTGGAATGTTCTATATTCGTGCGCCCCTCCACTATTTGGTTGGAGGATAATCGCAATTCTCGGGGGGCTGACCTTGCCTGTTGATTATCGCACGAATTTGACCCACTTTTTCGTTTCAGACGAATCCGCCCACACTGCGAGAAAATGTTTTCGATCAACACCATAAATGCAATTGGGTGGTACAACGCAAAATGAAAAATTGGCGCAAATCTAGCTGAAACTCAACAGACATCAGTCTCGATGAAGTTGCGCGCCTTTTCATCTGAAAGGGCTTGTGCGCATCAAGGCGCACGTAGAAATATTTTCCTACGCCTCTTTACTTTACAGCCAAAAGAGAGTATAATGGCAAAATCGACGTCTGTCTATTTGACGGCGTCGTTACCATGGCATCCTGTGCCGAAGCGAGTTAATTCCTAAGCAGTCTTCAACTCGCATATCGGGGCAGTGTTGTCAACACAAAATGTCAACATAAGGAAACCTGACATGGAAGCACGTAATGCCCAGTAATGCCCTCTCGATTGAGTGGGGTGAAGATGCCCTGAATGACGTCAATGAAATGGTGAATTTCATTAGTGAATTTAATCCGCCGGCTGCGAAGGCTCTGGTTGATCAAATTGAGAAAAGCGTCGATCGCCTGCCGACTTTCCCTTTCAGCTACAGGACCGGTCGTGTCGCCGGGACCCGTGAAATGCCGGTTGGGAAGCATATTGTAATCTATTCTGTGAGCGAGACTGAAGTCCTTGTTCTTCGGGTACTGCACTCCGCTCAGCAGTGGCCCTAAAGGTTCAGCTCTGGCGCGTGATCAACGCGCCAGAGCTTTTTTATTTTGTTTTTTCTTCGAGATTGGCTCTGATCGCTGCCATAGCCTTAGCGTGTGGTACTCTTGGACGAGTATCCCCCATGGCTTCTCTGACTTTGCTGCGAAACCACTCATCATAAGCTTCAGGATCGGTCGTTAGGCCTACAGGAAGAGCGCCTTCCTTCTCAATTCGGGTAAGAAGAATCCTTACAGCGTCTGAGATTGTGAGGCCAAAGTTTGCCAGGACCTCTGAAGCATTTTGCTTTAGCCGATCGTCGATACGAACGTGCAGCATTGAAGTTTGAGTGCTCATTTGGTTCTCCTATGACGGCTCTTGTATCTCAAATGAGATACAAGAGCAAGGAGAAAGTGAAATAGCGCCCAAAGGTTCCGGATTAATTCCCGTCGACCTTTCTAAATTGATGCCCGCAAGTTTCCCTATTTCCCTTTTAGCCGGAACGGCAAGACCCTTGCTGAAGAAGAGGTATCATTAAACTCAGTGCTTTCACGCAGCTTGAGCCCAATGACCTCTGCATTCCTGGAAAACCACCCTGGGGGCAGCGCAGTAAGGTTTTCAATGTCACCCTCGTATAAAAGGAAATGGTCGGCGTGCTCACCCTACTATTTTCTAAAATTAAAGATGCGAATTTCATTCGTAAAGAAGGTCAGCTTCGAAGAGGAAATGATTGAGCGCGACTCCAACCAGCGCACAAACTCCTGATTTTCTGTAGTGTTTCCTATTCTCGGCTGCCGCCATCCTGGTTCGATCTCAGAAAATGGCTTCGGTAACTCGTGAAGTGCCGCTTTGACCTGCTCGTCGGACATCAGATTCTGGCATCTATTGAACAATGAGATTTGAACGGTGACTGGTTCGGCATTTATGACCACCGCGTGGGCGGCTTCTGGCGTCAGGTGACTTAAGTCCGCGTTGGAGCGATGGAATACCCGGCCGACAATCGAAGCACGATGTGATAAGCTCGCCAGCGACATCAGGTCCATCTTATCTATGATTTTGAGCTTCTGATCGTCGTTAATGTTTGACGCTAGAAGCTTCTCACGAAAGTTGTCGTCGACCGAGAATTTGTCTTCACTAGCGAGATAGTTGTCAATATTCTTCGCTACGAACAGAACCTGCAGCTCATCGTTGCCCGCCAAAAACGAAAATGCCTTTTCGGAGAACGTGATCGTCGCCACTTCAACAAGCATACGTAATTTGTCCGTGCCCAAATTTTCAGGAAACTGAACGAACTGCTTAGGCAAGGTGCAGAGATAGGCTCGATAGGTATCGGCGTCGAAATCACTGTTGTTGATCAGGAATTGACGCAGCGGAACCGCTTCCTTTCGATCGTCGATAGTGACAGCCGAGAGCACGGACTGCGCTTCAGGATGTTGAAGGTAGGCTGTGAGTGTTTGCGCATCGAAATCGTCACTCGATATGAATGTCAGGCAATTTTCCCACGATGGTTCGATCTTGCGCAATCGAAACACTGTCGATCGAAGCCGAACCGGAACCTGCTCAAGCGCAGGCAGCTCCACTCTTTGCTGCTCCAGGAACTGTTCTAGATATTCTGCCTCGATCTCTTCGTGGTTGAGAACGTTAATGACCGCGGAAACATCCTCCTCAGTGTTGCTCGCTTGGAGGAGAACGTTTTTGAGGTAGCGATCAAAATCGTTATGAACCTTGTCGACCAACGGCGCGTAGTCCGTTCGCAAAACGGTTGAGTAGTGCTTGGTTTGCAGATTCGCTTCGGTGCTGGAGCCCAACACCTCGCGAAATATGAAATCCAAGTTCTCGACGGTGATCTTGTACAGACCGTGATCGCTAAGCAGTCGGGCAACAGCCGGGTAAGGCCCTATCCTGTTCAGGTCTTCCGTCTCGAACTGAAATACGGCCAATCGGCTAGGTTCGAAATCGATCTGAAGAGCCAAAATCTGCGCAAGGTTCACGGCCAAAAAATCGAATAATCCAGGGGCCTTGCGAGGCAGCGATTCAAGCTCCTTCTCAGGTAGATGTGCGATTATCCGCGCGATATTGGTCTGCCCCCTGAAAAATGATCCTTTTTGAAGTATGGCTTGCGAGCCGAAGGAGGATATTGAAATGGCAGGGAGAAGACATAAGGCGGAAGAGATCGTCACGAAGCTTCGTCAGGTCGACGTGCTGACTGGGCAGGGCAAATCAATGGTGGAGGCGATTCGAGCGATAGGTGTAACGGAAGTTACATATTATCGCTGGCGGGCCGAATACGGTGGTCTGAAAGGCGATCAGGTGAAACGCCTGAAGGAGCTGGAGGCTGAGAATAGCCGGCTTCGACGAGCGGTTTCCGATTTGACGCTGGATAAGATAATTTTGGTGGGTGAAGCGAACCAGCAATCGATCCGGTGGATCGATTGCCGCTGAACGCCAAGGGAAACTTCTAAGCCCCGCTCGTCGTCGCGCTTGTGTGGATCATGTCATCGAGGAACTGGGCGTGTCCGAACGACGGGCTTGCCGGGTTCTCGGCCAGCATCGTTCCACCCAACGCAAGATCGCCAAAACACCCGATGATGAGGCAGCCTTGACCGCCGACATCACGGCACTCGCACTCCAGTATGGCCGATATGGCTATCGCCGCATCGCGGCGCTGCTACACCAGGCAGGCTGGATCGTAAACGTAAAGCGAGTTGAGCGGATATGGCGGCGTGAGGGGCTAAAGGTTCCCTATAAGCAACCCAAGCGTGGGCGGCTCTGGCTGAACGACAGCTCATGCATTCGGCTCCGGCCGGAATATCCCAACCATGTCTGGTCCTACGATTTCGTCGAGGACCGAACGCATAATGGAAGGAAATTTCGCATGCTAAACGTGATCGACGAGTTCACACGAGAATGCATCGCTATCAGGGTCGAGAGGAAACTAAAGGCGGTGGATGTCATCGATGTCCTCTCCGATCTGTTTATCCTGCGCGGCATCCCGACTCACATCCGTTCAGACAACGGGCCGGAATTCATCGCCACGGCGTTGCGGGATTGGATCACGATGGTCGGCGCCAAGACGGCTTATATCATGCCGGGCAGTCCTTGGGAGAACGGATACTGCGAAAGCTTCAACTCGAAACTCAGGGACGAACTGCTTAACGGAGAAATCTTCTACACATTGCAGGAGGCAAGGATCATCATCGAAGCGTGGCGGCGGCATTACAACACTGTCCGTCCGCACTCGTCTCTAAACTACAAGCCTCCAGCCCCCGAGGCCACTGTCGGGCCTAAAGGAAGCGGACCGGCGTCAACACCAACAGTGGCGGCCAAGCCCAGTATGCACTAACATTAAACATGGGGTAATCGCGGCGCGATCGCCCTGGGCCATTTTATGAGAGTGATGGCTGGAATGGGCGGTTGCCCCCGATAAGATGGAAGAACGGGCTCACGATTGGCACCGGGCCCAAACATCGAATGGAGGCAACCGTGGACCAATATATAGGGCTTGATGTTTCATTGAAAGATACCGCAATCTCGATCCGCCAGGAGGGGAAGCGGATCTGGCGGGGGAAGTGTCCTTCGGATCCAAAACTTCTTGCAGAGATGATCCGCAAGCACGCGCCATACGCCAGGCGTGTCGTATTCGAGACGGGGCCGTTGTCGACGTGGTTCTATCATGCGCTGACGGCCGAGGGGGTGCCCGCTATCTGCATCGAAGCGCGGCACGCGCAAAAGGTATTGGGCGAGACGCTCAACAAGACCGATGCCAATGATGCGGATGGCTTGGCCCAACTGGCCGAAGCCGGCTTCTACAAGGCGGTCCGAGTAAAGTCGTTCGACAACATGCTGACGCGCACGCTGGTGGGGGCTCGCAATCAGCTGCTGAGCATCTCAACCCAGCTTAACAATCAGATTCGCGGCCTGATGAAGACGTTCGGTCTCATTGTCCCCAAAGGGAAAGGTCGGGTGTTTGATGACAATGTGAGGGAACTCATAGATGGGAACGACGGGTTGGCAAGGATCATATTGCCTCTGCTTGAGGCGTGGGGCGGCATACGCAAGCGCGCGGCCGATCTCGATCACCAGTTGCTCGCAGTGGCACGGGAGAGCCAGGCTACGAAGCTGTTGATGACGATCCCAGGCATCGGCGCCGTCACGGCTGTTTCCTACGTCGCGGCGATTGAAGATCCAGACAACTTCCGAACATCGCGCTCGGTTGGCGCCTGGCTCGGGCTGACAACACGGCGCTACCAGTCAGGCGAGGTCGACTATGACGGCCATATCTCTCGAAGAGGCGACAACCATCTACGGGGACTGCTCTATGAGGCGGCGACGGTGATCCTCACGAGGGCCAGTACCAAGAACGAGAGCAGTCTCAAAAGCTGGGGCCTCAAGCTGCGTGAGCGGTTGGGCTTCAAGCGCGCCGCGGTGGCGGTCGCCCGAAAGCTTGCGGTTATCATGCACAGCATGCTCAAGACAGGAGAAGTGTTCAATGCATCGGCCGGCGCCACCGCGTAAGCGAAGTGCCAGTCTCCTTCCCTCAGCGCGTCAAAATTGATTTGAGGCACTGAGCGTCCCTGCTGCGGACGTGGGTTGGATCATTCCGTTTACACGGGCTGCAGTTCGTTGAGACTGCGCATTAAACATAGGAAGATCCTGCCTGCGAAAACCCATCATGCGGCGACATTTGTCGACCGCGGAGACAACCCTGCTCCCGGCACAGGACAACTCAGAAGAAAGCATGGCTACTGAGGCTCGACACAACCAATCAACTCACACCGCGTTGCCAGTCGCGCAACACGGCGAAGATACTCAATTGCCACGCCGTCTTGACTAACGGAACGCTATTAGACAACCCGGATCATCCTGCGGGGGCATGCCACAAGCACCAGCCAAGATCCGAACCGGCGCAATCAACGTGCTCGCCCAATGGCTCGTGATCGACAAGGAGGGACCTGAGAAGGCTTGGACATCGATGATCGTGCCATTCTTCAATCGGATCTGGCCAATGGAAAAGCGGTTCTTGGACAACGCCCATACGGTGCACTTAATCCGGCTCGCAGTCGGCGCGGGCGATCATTTCCCGTCCGCGATCGAGTTGCTGCGACCTTATATGCAGCCCTTCGCTCGCAGCGCTAGCTTGCATATGTTGACGGGTAGCGGCATCCCAAGCAAATTTCCGCATTCGACGTTGGACCTACTTTGGATAGTGCTTAGATCCTCGGAAGCAACGTCTTTCGAACTTGCCGATATTCTCGACGAAATCGTTGCCGCCTTTCCCGAGATCGAAATCGATCGCCGGTTTCAGTTTCTAGCACAGAAGGCCACGCGCTATCGGTAAGTGGGGCAGATTGGGTGGCAAACGACCGCAGATCAAACTGATATCCGCAATCAGCCTCTATTTTGTTGGAGACGAAGTACAATAGGCTGCACGTGATGACCAGAACATGGGAAATGCAAAAATGATCATAGACAAAGCCCACGCGAAGCGAATTATAGACCTCGTGGTTTCACTAGATCCCATCCTCAATAAGCTCGCCGAAGAAGTCACATCGATTGAGAACACCGAGCGTTCGAGGGAGCTAAGGGGAGCTCTCGCTGAAATCATGGGGCAGGCCATGATGGGTATCATTGTCCCGCTTGAGAAACTTTTTCCCGAGCTGAATCCCGATAAGGCCTGACGATAATCGTTGTTATGAAAAACGCTCGTCGTGCGACCTACGCCGCTGCGTACCGCTGGCTCTGTTGGTCGCATTCCCAATCAAATGCAGAGCGCCACCCATTCTGCTCCACGTACCCCCATTTGGTACGTGGGGCAAAATCGGTGGCAGGGTCTCAGCGTCGCCGGATAGAAAGTGTGCATAACCGGGCGCGTTGAATCCTGTTGGTCGGCGCTGGGATTCCTAAGACGGGGCAAATCATGATTCGATCCAGGTATGGCAAAGAGACGCCTCCCCTCCCCCGAGCATGCCGACACGCTTTCACTGAATGCGTTGCGCAGTCTGGTGACGGGTTTGTTGCAGCGGTCGCAACAGGCGGAAGCGCGGCTTGATAGGCTCGAGGCCGAGACTATTCAGCTTCGCGACGAAAACGCAGCCCTTCGCTTGGAAAACACCCGGTTAAAAGTCGAGAACCAGCTGCTGCGCGACGAGATTGCGCGATTGAAAAATCTGCCGCCGCGACCGCCGTTTCGCTCCTCCGGAATGGAGAAGGTGGCGGATGCCACATCCGACGACAAATCGGTACCGAAGAAGAAACCCCGCGGCCCAAAGCTGGATGTGAAGCGGGTGAGCCGGCAGGAGATCCTGCGCGTCGATGCTCCTGATGGATCGCGCTTCAAGGGATACAGAAGCTTCTACGTTCGCGACCTGGTGCTCAAGGCGGAGCTCGTGCATTACCGTCGTGAATGCTGGGTGACCCCGAATGGAAAGACGGTGCTGGCAGCCTTGCCAGCGGGGATTACGGGTGGCTATGGCGCCAACCTCAGACGGCTTTGCCTGATGCTCCACGCACATGGACAAGTGACGACCGCCCGACTGACGACATTGCTGAACGATATCGGTCTCGATATCTCCAAGCGTCAGATAGTGCGGCTTTTGACAAAAGAGTTCGATGGCTTTGTTGCCGAGGACTCGGCGGTGCTGCATGCCGGTCTTGTATCGTCGCCTTATGTGACGGTTGACGACACTGGCGCGCGGCATTCCCATAATAACTATTACACCACACATATCGGCGGCCCGAATTTTACCGTCTTCCGAACGACAAAATCGAAGTCTCGGCTGAATTTCCTGTCGCTGCTGCGCGGCAATTACCAGGATTATGTGCTCAACGATGCCGCATTCGATTATCTGCAAGAGCGCCGTGGCGATCCAGTCATGGTCGCCGGACTTAGGACGTTTGAACCGCAGCGCTTCTGCAACCAGGTGCCGTTCATGACGCATCTGGCCGAAAAGGGCGTCGATATCTTCGATCGGCAGGACATTGGCACACTCGCTGAAGCCGGCCTTTGGGGCGCCATCCGTCACCACGGTCTGATGGGCAACATGGTGATCGTGTCCGACGACGCCGGCCAGTTCCGCGTCGGCAATCACGCGCTGTGTTGGGTCCATGCAGAACGCCTTCTGCAAAAGCTCATGCCGGCCACCGCCAAGGAAGAGCGGCGGCTCACGATGGTTCGCGATCTGGTCTGGCGTTTCTACAAGATGCTAAAAGCTTACAAGCAGAAACCTTCACCGCAGGCTGCCCCTGCCTTCCGACGACGGTTCGACCGGATCTTCGCCTTGCGCACCGGTTATGAGGCACTCGACAAGCTGCTTGAGCGGCTGCATCGAAGGAAGAACGAGTTGCTGAAGGTGCTCGAGCATCCCGGCATCCCGCTGCACACCAACGCATCGGAAAATGACCTGCGGACTTTCGTCACGAAACGAAAAATCTCCGGCGGTACGATGAGCCGCGACGGCCGGGTCGCGCGAGACATCATGCTCGGTCTGATGAAGACCTGCCAGAAGCTCGGGCTTTCTTTCTACCGCTATCTGGGAGACCGGCTTGGCCTGGGTAATGGAGATCGTCCCATCCCGCCTCTCTCGGCCACCATCCTCGCTCGGGCTTGAATGCTGTAACCGCCAGGGCTCACCAGCATTCAACGCTTTTGCCTGTCAAACCGGCAACGCCACCGAATGTGCCCCACTTACCCGCCCCACGTACCGAGATTCTCAGGTTTCTGTTTCATTAACCATATGAATTAACGTAATACTTTTCCGCATAGGAAGCAAAATTGCCCATAACTTCCATCATGCATAGCATTTCTTCTGACGCCTATCACTATCGATAAGTATCAAGTATCGATGGTGATATGACCTACTACTTGACCAACTTCGTTTTTGCGCCTATCGTCGCGCAGAATGTCGATTTGCAGGCTCTGATGCGGTCTGCGCGACGCGAGAGTGAATTCCAGTTCCCCGGAGAAACAAACCATCATGAGCGTCACCGTCAAGGTCGCAGAGGCCAAGGCCCATCTTTCCGAATTGCTGGCTCGCGTCGAGGCCGGTGAAGAGGTCATCATTTCCCGCGGCAACGATCCGATCGCCGTATTATCGCGCATTCGCAAGGAGAACGATATCGACAAAACGATTGCCGAGATCCGAGCGATGCGTCAGATGGCCAAGCCGGTTACCCAAGAGGAAATCCGCGCCTGGCGCGATGAGGGCCGCGCGTAATCATGTCTTTCGTCGTGGACGCCTCTATCGCCGCCAGCTGGTTTCTTCCCGATGAGCAGAGCGAAACCGCCGAGCGCCTGATTGGCGCACTCGCCGTCACACCAGGCCTGGTTCCATCGCTGTTCTGGTTCGAGGCCCGCAATCTGTTTGTCATGGCCGAGCGCCGTGGTCGATTGCCGGCCGGGGCAGCGCTGACTGCGACATTGAAGCTGCGCAGTCTGCCACTCGACGACCGCGGCTCGGGCAATGATGTCGCCATCGTCGATCTCGCTATCCGGCATGGCCTCTCGGGTTATGACGCCAGCTACGTTGCGCTTGCGAAATCTGCCAATGCGCCGTTGGCAACCGCCGACCGGAAGATGGCAAGCGCAGCCAGAAGCGAAGGCATTGCGATCGTGGGACCACTTGAGCATGAGCACTGATCGGTATCCAGCGGATTTACCGGTTCTGAAGCGCGCCGAAGAACTCGATGCGCTCGACGCCATTCTTCCCTTCGATCGCCGCGACCAGCTGGCAACGCTGCTGACTGACGACGATGTCGCCACTTTAAAACACCTGGCGCAAGAGGGCATGGGCGACAATACGCTACGGGCGCTTGCCTCAGACCTTGGCTATCTCGAGGCCTGGTGCCAGCTTGCCACCGGCGCTCCCCTCCCCTGGCCGGCGCCCGAAAGCTTGGCTCTCAAATTCGTCGCCCATCACCTCTGGGATCCGGTCGAGCGCGCCGAGGATCCAAACCACGGCATGCCGGCCGAGGTCGAGGCGGCATTGCGCGCTGAAGGTTTTCTACGGGTCGACGGCCCGCATGCACCAGACACCGTGCGGCGGCGTCTGACCTCCTGGTCGATCCTGACGCGCTGGCGTGGCCTGACGGGATCCTTCACCGCTCCGTCCCTGAAGACTGCCCTGCGGCTGGCCGTTCGCGCTGCGCCGCGGCAACGCCGCCGCAAGAGCAAAAAGGCCGCGACCGGCGACATCCTGGCGAAACTCCTGGCAACCTGCGCCGGTGATCGTCTGGTCGATCGCCGCGATCGCGCGCTGCTGCTCCTCGCCTTCGCCTCCGGTGGCCGTAGGCGTTCGGAAGTGGCGGGCTTGCGGTTCGAGGACCTGATCGACGAGGAGCCAGTGCGTGCTGATCCGACCGACGCAAACTCCCCTCCCCTCCCCTGCCTGACGATCAGCCTCGGCCGCACCAAGACGACGACGGCCGATGATGACGAACACGTCGTGTTGATCGGCCGGCCGGTAATCGCCTTGAAACATTGGCTAGCGGAGGCCAAGATCGACACCGGCCCGGTGTTTCGACGCATCGATCAGTGGGGCAATATCGATCGGCGGGCATTGACGCCGCAATCGGTCAACTTCATCCTCAAGGCACGCGTCAAGCAGGCCGGCCTAGACCCGGAGATGTTCTCGGCGCATGGGCTGCGATCGGGCTATCTCACCGAGGCCGCCAATCGTGGCATCCCCCTCCCCGAGGCCATGCAGCAGTCGCAGCACAAGTCGGTGACGCAGGCGGCGAGCTACTACAACAATGCCGAACGCAAAAATGGACGAGCTGCCAGGCTGGTGATCTAGCGAGGCGTCTCGGCCAGTTGGTTCATGCGCGAAGACAGCCGACTCGCCCCCCGGTCGAACACATGGTTCCGGCTGGATCTGGAGGTCGCTCCATTTTTTTCGATGCCACCTGAAATTGTCAGCTTGATACCGGTAAAGGCAGTAGATAGCCTGATGATGTTAGGTCTAACTCTGGCATGCCAGAGGTCTGGATATTTAGCAGCCCGAAGGGGGGAACCTTGAAACCTTTAGTCATTGCACCTGTATTATTCGCACTAATGTCTTTAAGTGCCTGTGAAACCTCGTCCCCATCCAACTCAGCATCAAGATCAACCTCTGATGCCTGCGGTGCCTCTCGATATCAAAAGTTGGTAGGAGGTCCATCTTCCGCGACAACGGGGCTAAAAATACCCGGAGATTCACGACACTACGGAAGCGAAGAACGGGTCGCTACCGATACCCCTACGCGCTTGAATTTCGTCCACAGCGGCACTGCGTTCCAATCCGTGACTAATCCGAAATCTAAGGTGATACGCGTGTTTTGCGGATGAAAGCCCAGTAAAGCCAGATCAAAGTGGCATCTGCGAATAAGCAGGGTGAAATAATCCCTGTCGCGCCCGCAAAAACATACGTTTAGCGCACGTATCGCCGCCGCAACCCGGTGCCGGATCACAATCATACCCATCTAGGAATTTGCAATGCGATTTTCACTGCCCTTGATCGCTGGGCTTGCTCTGATGACTGCTCTCTCCAGCTGTGTGACGACGCCGCACGTAGCCTCCCCTCCCCCAGCAGGTTGGAAGCGTTTCCATGCCTCTAAAGGTGGCTGTGCCATTGCTGTTCCGGATTGGATGAAAATAGCCGATGGTGCGGCAGGCGCCGCTCAGACCCAGCCTGGCAACGCGAGCCGAATTACGGTTGTGTTCTTCTTGCCCGAACTCGGCGACTATCAGCGCACTACCAGGGTCATGTCGATGGTCGATCCAAGCATGAAAGTCATGAGCCAATCAGGGCGCGGGACCATCGGCGTAGTCAACACATCTGCGGGCAGCCTGTGGACGATTATTAGCAACACCACGCCTGCTTGCAGCGTTAAGATTACCAGTTACGCGCCGCCTACCGGTGGGATTCCGGTTGTTATTTCGACAATGGCCGCGCAATTGGGGCCGGAATAGGCCCCTGCTACCCAGACCCGATTACACCCGGCCCACCCAGAGGGCACAGCGTTGGTTTCCCGCTGCACAACGCTGTCCCTCAATAGGTGTCGTCGCCCAGCTTTTTTGAAGGGAGTTGCGAAGCTGCGGCCGCCCTGGATCGGACGGGCACTATCGGCCAGATTCGGGTTCTGCGGCGCAAAACGATCGTGTATCATTCTCGAGCTCAACGGGAGAGATCGATTGGGTAACTACGTTGTCCGCTTTCTCGATACTCGGCGCACAATCATTGTGCTGACCAATCACCGTGGCGTTCCAGCCCCGCGCATCCGGGCGCACCAGGTTGGGCAAATCCTTTTCAGCGAATGAGATATCCCGCACGGGATCGAGAAGTGCAATCTATACCTCTGCGGTTGGTGACAGCACGTCGCCTTTTCCGGAGACTTCCTGTGGGATTGCGCGGCGAAAGCGACCGCTTCACAATGACGGCAGAAGAGCTTGGCGCCGGCGGGCACCGATCGAAACTGTTCGATCGGCGAGCCATCAGAAGGATCGGAAAACCGATTATCTGGCTATGGCATTCAACGATCCAACAAAAGCCGCTCGAGCCTGCCGGGTGGATTCTCCGAAAATAAATCTTTGAATAATTTTGAAACAACACGTGGGCGCAAACCAGCACTTTCATCGATCAGCACCAGCGAGAACTTTTTGATCTCGATGGTGATTGTGCGTGCATCGTCGATGCGACGATACCTTCGCGAATCGAGCGAATTGAAGCCATTCTGTGTTGCCCATGCAGCTATAGTCTGCGCCGTCATGACGTGTCCCATTGCGGAGACGAAGACGGCGACCACGCGCGTTCAAATCATTCCGCTGCTCAGTGAATAGCTTGGGTGAATCGAAGAGATCCAGAGCCAAATTGACTAGACCGAAAATTGTCTGAGGGCTGTTGCAAGTTAGACTCACGCCTCAAGGCGCGTGGCAGGCCTGCCAGGCAATCTTGGGCCTCGGGAATGTCGGCTGGCCGTGGCCGCGCCTATCTGGACGAACTGATTGTGTCGGCACTTACATATGAAAGACGTCGAAAGGGTCGTTGACGCGATCCTGGTGCCTACCCATTTGGGCGGTCTATACGCGTGACGATGGTGGTTGTATCGTTGAGGCGTTCACTACCCGGTGGACTTTACTTCGCCAGGCGTCCACGCCCCCAACCAAAAGACGCCTGGCGGCCCCTTCAAACCGCAAGCCGACCAAGTGCAAAGCCCCGTCTAGGCGCTCTTGGAGCCGTGTCTTGATCGCTCCGCGATGCTGGAGAGATCAACCTTTTTGCCGGCAACGTCAGCAACGATCTTCAGCGTTCCACCGAGTGATTCAGCATAATCCCGGAGCTTCGATAGTTTCATGTCGGCACGCTTCTCCAACCTGGATATATTGGTCTGCTTGAAGCCGGTTCCGGCGGAAACGTCCTCTTGCGTCCGACCAGCAAGCGCGCAGTTCCCTGAGGTTGCGGGCGGTGATCAGTTCGTCCGCACGCTTCGCAATGGCTCGCTGTTCGTCAACGGGAAGGTCGTTTATCAGCTTGTCCAGATCGTCCATGTGTCTTCTCCAGCTCTGCCAGATGTTCATCGTATCGTCAGCCACCCGACTTAGCACTGCCATCTCTACGATTGCTGTGCGCCGGGGCGGTATGCGATCCACCTCTGATTTGCAATGCGTTTGGGCCAGGAGTCAGGTGATATCGAGCAAGAGTTAGCTGGTTCTCGCCTGTCGAGACCAATGCCAGAGCCAAGAGTTGCCAGGTGGCAACTTGTATCTCCAAAGGTCGAGATAGGGACGCATATGCTGACAGCCTGTGTATGTTAAGCTTTCGTTAACCCTTATTTCCTTGCCAAGAATCGCGACTCGCGGCATCTTCCCTACGAAATATTCGTCCACTTGGGAGAATTATCGTAGTTATGGCGAAGGCTCGTAGTCAACTAACAGAGACACTCGCACCAAAGCGCCCGATAACCGAAGTTATCGCGAGTGATGGCGCGGCGTTATCCGAGGAACTGCAAGCCATGCGGCAGGTGCTTTTCCCGCCAATTGCGCAGAAGGTATTGCGTTCATTTTCGTCGGTCGAATCGGCAAAACTGATCGGTATCGCTGATGCGTATCTTCGGCAGCTTTCGCTTAATGGCAAGGGACCGCAGCCGACAATTAACTCCGGTGGTCGCCGCTCATACACGCTCGACCAGATCAATGAGATTCGAGCTGTTCTTGATGAAAATTCGAAGGGCAAGCGTTACGTTCCCCGTCGTCGGGGTGACGAGCACTGCCAAGTCATGGCTGTTGTGAATTTTAAGGGCGGTAGTGGTAAGACGACGACCGCAGCACATCTGGCACAGTATCTCGCGTTACAAGGATATAGGGTTCTTGCGGTTGATTTGGATCCGCAAGCGTCTCTCACTGCTCTGCATGGCTATCAACCGGAATATGATATCGGCGCTAACGAGACAATGTACGCAGCCGTGCGATATGACGAGACCCGGAGACCTCTGAGCGAAGTTATTCGCAAGAGTTACATTTCCGGTCTTGACCTTGTTCCTGGCAATCTCGAGCTCATGGAATACGAGCACGACACACCGCGCGCGCTTGCCGAACGTTCTGCCGAGCCCTTCTTTGGCCGCGTAGCATCAGCTCTCGGCACTGTTTCCGATGATTACGACGTGATGGTTCTGGACTGCCCACCGCAGCTCGGTTTCTTGACGCTAGGGGCTCTCTGCGCTTCGACAGGATTGCTCATTACCGCGCATCCCCAGATGCTTGACGTGATGTCGATGTGTCAATTCCTTCTGATGGCATCGGACCTGCTGAGCGTTGTTCAGGAATCCGGGGGCGATCTCGATTATGATTTCATTCGGTATGTGGTGACGCGCTACGAGCCTTCCGACGGTCCACAAGCGCAGATGGTGGGGTTCATGCGGTCGCTGTTCCGAGAGCGTGTCCTAACCAACACGATGCTGAAATCGACCGCCATCTCGGGCGCTGGCTTATCAAAGCAGACGCTTTACGAGGTCGGTCGTGAGGACTTTTTGAAAAACACCTACGAAAGAGCGATTGAATCGCTCAACGCCGTCAATGGTGAGATTGAAACCTTGATCAAGCAGGCGTGGGGTAGGGCCGCATGAGCAGAAAAGAGGTGCTAAAGGCAATGCTAACTCGTCGGGAGCAGGAGTTGCCACCTGGCAACTTGCAGCCTGAAACCGATAGCCCAGAGCCTGCGATAACGCCGGAGCGGAAGTTGCAACACATACGCTCTGGTGCTGTCGGTGCTATGGGGCGCTCACTCGGAAGTATTGCAAGCGCGGCCGACCAAGCGAGAGCCCTGATCGCGGCCGGTTCAGCCGTGATTGAAATCTCTCCTGACAAAATTGAGGGTTCATTTGTTGCTGATCGGCTGTTGGACGATGGCGAAGACTATCAAAAGCTCCGCAATGCCATTAGCGAATCTGGACAAAAGAGTCCGATCCTCGTGCGACCGCATCCGACGAAACCGGACAGGTATCAGATCGCTTTCGGTCATCGAAGGGTTCGTGTTCTCGCAGCGTTGGAGCGCCCGGTTAAAGCTGTCGTTCAAAATCTTACAGATGAAGAGCTAGTTGTTATCCAGGGTCAGGAAAACTCAGCTCGATCGGATCTTAGCTACATCGAGCGCGGTCTCTTTGCTTTGGCGTTAGAAGAGCGAGGCTTTGACCGTCGCGTCATTATGTCATCGCTCGCGATGGAGAAGACGCAGCTTTCAAAGTTGATGAGTGTTGCGCACTCTTTGCCTCGTGCTCTGATAGAGGCAATCGGTCCGGCACCAAAGGCAGGGCGACCACGTTGGGCTGCGCTGACTGACCGTCTTAACCAGACTAAGAAGAGATCGGAGCTGAATGCGCTGCTGGATAGCCGAGAATTCAAGGTCGCCGACACGAATGAGCGCTTCAGCCAGGTGATGGAGATTCTATCCACGCAACGCGCTGCTAAACGGCCTGAGAGCATCAAAACCCGCGAAGGTACGAGGCTCGCCTCAATCGAGCGATCTGGCTCGAAGATCAATCTTGTCTTTGACGATCGAGCTTCACCTGAATTTGCAGATTATGTGGCGTCTCAACTTGAGACTCTTCATCGATCATATCTTGGGACCCGCAAAGCTGAAAAAGCCGAGCGATGATCAAATGAGTTATCAGAGATAATAGTAACGACGAGAAGGACTACACCGCAAAAGAAAAAAGCCCCCGAACGTCACCGTAACGGAAGCTTTCCTCTAAGTCTGAACACCTTTGAGAATCGCATTTCCGGGAATCGCTGTCAAGAGTCTTTGGCGCCGTTCGGCGAGTGGATTTCTGTTGCCTCAACGTAGGTGAGAGAAAATGGAAACTGGATATGTGACGACGCCCTTTGGGCGGCGGCCGATGACGCTTGGCATGCTCGCAAGTCAAAAGCTGACGCGCGAAATCGACCCTGCCAAGTCGGTCGACAAATGGAAAATTTATCGCGCGCTTTGTGAAGCCAAGCCACTGCTCGGCGTCACCGATCGTGCGCTCGCCGTGCTGAACGCTCTCTTGAGCTTCTACCCGAAGAACGACCTTTGCGAAGATAACGGCCTGGTCGTTTTCCCCTCGAATGCCCAGCTGTCATTGCGGTCGCATGGCATGGCCGAGCAAACGATCCGACGCCACCTCGCCGCCCTGGTCGAGGCTGGGCTGCTCATCCGCAAGGACAGCCCGAACGGTAAACGTTACGCCCGCCGGGGTAGGGAAGGGGAGGTCAGTGACGCTTTTGGCTTTTCATTGGCTCCATTGCTTTCTCGCGCCGAAGAGTTCGAACATCTAGCTGCCACAGTGGTGGCCGAGCGCCTCCATATCCAGCAGCTGCGTGAGCGCATCAGCCTCTGCCGTCGCGACATAGCAAAACTGATCGAGACGGCAGTTGCTGAGCAGCTCGGCGGCGATTGGCAGGGCATATATCTGGGTTTCAGAAGCCTGATCGAGGACCTCCCACGCTTCCCAACGACAGCAGCATTGGAGAATCTGCTCGAGGAACTGGTCATTTTGCGTGATGACATCGTCATCCAATTGGAAATGCAGCTGAAAACACAAAAACAAAGCGGCAATCCCTATCAAAATGAGCGTCACATACAGAATTCAAACCCCGAATCTTATTCTGATCTTGAACCAAGCTTCGAAACGAAGCAGGGCGCGACAACGGTGGATAAACCTGACCTGACAACCGTACCGATGGTGGGGAAACCCGAAGTATCCGTTGACGGGCGGCAATCGGGTAGGCGGAAAGCAGCCGAGCGGGACGCTGGAGCGAATGCGGATGCCCGCGGCGATCTCAAATCATTCCCGCTGGGTCTCGTTCTTCAAGCCTGCCCGCAGATCATCGATTACGGGCCGGGCGGTGCGATCGGCAGTTGGCGTGACCTGTTGTCGGCTGGCGTCGTCGTCCGAACCATGCTGAATGTCAGCCCATCTGCTTATCAGGATGCCTGCCTGGCCATGGGGCCGGAAAATGCCGCGACGGTGATGGCCTGCATTCTCGAGCGCGGTGGACATATCAACTCGGCCGGCGGCTATCTCCGTGATCTGACCCGGCGAACCGAGAAAGAACAGTTTGCGATTGGTCCGATGCTGATGTCGCTGGTGCGTGCAAATGCTCCTACTGGGCAGAGGACGGGTTAGAGTCTGCTGCTTTCGGTTTGCTTCGGCCGAGAAGGCCGGCGCGGATTTGAGCTGCTCGCGAAATTTCAGGCGATTCCGTCGTCGGTTGCGGGGGAGGGGCGGGAGTATCCGATGAGCTCTTGTTCAGCTTCGAGAACGCCAGTTGGGCGGCCATCCGGTGTTCTTCCGCATTGGGAGCGACCGCGTTGCCGTCGATATCATGCCGAAAAGCGTCTGGCTGGGCGCAGGCAAGAAAATAGCGTTTTGAATGCGTGTAGGCAGAAACCGCGCGCCGAAGCGAGATAACAGAGGTGTCTGGTTTCAGGAGCGCTCGAAGATCGGTCCAGATGCCGATGGCAAAAGGGCAGATTGGGTCGCCGACTGCCTTGGGTAAAAGATCGATCGGCCGGATCAGCAACGCCTCGATGGCTTTAGCCTTGTCGATGTCAGAAGGGGCTGCTGGGATCATGAATCGGCTCTCCGTCCAGGGTTTGTTATCGATCGTTCTCGTTATCGGCTTTCGATAAACACTGGAACATGCAATTTTGATGACGACTTTGTACCGGTTTTGCAAAGAAATAGTAGCGGCCTTGGGCTGGTAGACTGCGGAGATATCCATTTGTTGAATTGGTATATCCAGATTGCTTACAACCCGACCGATATACCGCTGTTGTTCTTGTCGGACAGATCACCACATCGTGGTGTGATGCCTTACTAGCTTGCACAGTGTCTAATTCATCCCTATATTGGGATGGATTGATGAAGGAGTGGCGCTTGTCCCAAGTCCAGAATTTTACGCTAAGCGAAGCAGGCTATGTCCTCGGCAGAACTCCGGCGATGCTGAACAAGGCGGTTGACACAGGTGTCATTTACGCCCGGCAAAAGAAGGTGGGGAACGTGGTTCAAAGGCTCCTTGGCCCGGCCGAACTGCGCTTTCTGCGGCTTGCCGATGAACTCGACAAGGACCTGACGCCAGCAGGGCGGCGCCGGCTTTACGGCGCCTTGCGCAAATTGCCCTATGATGCTCACAAACTCCAGCTCGGTAGGCTTGAACTGGATCTTGCGCAAATCGACACCGATCTTAAAGACCGAATGGCGAGACTTGAGGCCGTCAGAGGCAGGATTGATAGCAAGGGCGATCGAGGTGAGGCGGTTGTTCGCGGAACGGTTATTTCGGCACACTTGATCGCAGCTTTGGCGCGGGACGAGGGCGTTGATGCGGTCCTTACAGATTTTCCTTCGATGACGCGAGATCAGGTCGAAGCGGCGGTCGAGTATGCCAAGGCTTACCCAAAGCGGGGGCGGCCCTATCCAACGAAGAGCCTGAAAACCACTTTGGCCGCTTTGGCTGATGCTGGTGCGTTCGATGACGACAGCGACCGTGGTGAAGTCGGACCAAGGGCCATTCCGTGACGCTTTATTTGCTCGATGAAAATGTTCTCCGTGAACTCAAGCACGGCGGGCACAAGAACGTGCATCAATGGATCGCGACGGTCGATGACACGGACCTTCGGCTGAGTGTCGCGACGCTATTCGAAAAGCGTCGGGGAGCCGAAGCATTGATGAAGCGTGATCCGGAATGCGCTCGACGGATACTTGATGGCATCGAGACGCTCGAAAAATCGTTCTCTGATCGTATCATTCCAATCGACGGGCCGGTTGTCGCAGAATGGACGCGACT
Source organism: Rhizobium lusitanum (assembly GCF_014189535.1). Classification (NCBI taxonomy): domain Bacteria; kingdom Pseudomonadati; phylum Pseudomonadota; class Alphaproteobacteria; order Hyphomicrobiales; family Rhizobiaceae; genus Martinezella; species Martinezella lusitana. The sequence continues at coordinate 177,903 of NZ_CP050305.1, forward strand.
TCTCGGAAACAAGAACTAGGACCGATGGGACGTTGCACTGGCCGCGACCGCACGCGTTCACGGTCTGATAATTGTGACGCGAAACGTTTCCGATTTCACGGGGCGCGGTGTTAGAATCCTCAATCCGTTCAAGTCGCCCCCGGAAATTCTGAATATTTAGGCTATCGCTTTGATGCGTAGCGCATCGTTCGGGGTAAGCCAAAGGCATGGTTTGCATCGTCGCTTCTAGCGTAGGGCTTAGCGTGGAAACGACCTGTGAGAGTGGTCATAGTAGCTGCGCCCGATCAGGAAGCCTCCTCCGATTGGGTAAGTCGGCTGTCGAAGGTGAAGGTATCACGGCCGGGCCTGTAACCCTTTGCTCGCTTTTGCCGTAGAAGTTCCAGGAACGCTTCTACAGCTCGTTTTTCGCTCGAAAATACGTCTATACGTCGTTGTCCCCTGGTGCCTAGCCGCCCCCATATCCGCACCAGCGAAGTCTCGCCAAATAGCGTCGGCTCGAGCGAGATCTCATAGAAGCGCGCCATGTTCCTGGCGGGGTCGATGCGCTGAATGTGAAGTCGATAAGGTTGCGGGCTCATGGCAAAAGAGTCGCACGCGTACGGTTTTGCGTCCAATGAGAGGTTTGAATCGGTTCGGCCTAAATGATTCAACCATTTGATGGGATCGAGGAGGGTAGGGCAGGCATGATAATGCTGGCCGCAATATTTGGAGCCATCATCGTCTCGTTCCAGGTCGAGTGGCAATCAGCATGAAGCCGAGAAGTGGCGAGCGATAAATTTCTCGGCGCGATCAGCCCAGTGAAGCATGGTTCCCGCCCTACGCCTGCACCAGGGCATTGGGCAACAGTAGGAGACGGCGTCTCGCCACTGGTGTTAGAACCAATGAGCATTCAGGCACTCGGCGCGAATAGGCAGAAGATCAGCCGAGCTGTATGGCGCCTATAGCGCTGCTCTTATTCATCGCCGTAATTTGCTGGCAAATGCAGCTCGACCTCCATCGAGTCGTGCAACACACGACCAATGCCGATGAAGTCGGCATGGGCAAATCGGAAAAGAAGTAGATGGCGCGGCTGACGGACTATGCCGCTCTCATGCCTCGCGCGTTCTCGGCTGTGCCGCAGATGGTAACTGCAAACATGATCGCCCAGTTCGGGTCGCTCGATAATTCCGATGCGTTGGGGTTCAGCGGCAATGTCCCGCATGGCGGTCACCAAAAGGCGTTCGTATCTAAGACGGGCGAGTTCGCCGAATTTGTCCTGCGTCCAGGCAAGCATATCGAGGATGTCGGCTTGCGCCGACGTGGAAATACGGAATGCGGGCATGAGTTACCGGGACATATTCTTGACGCGCTGGCCAGCTTGCCGTCCGAGCCCAGTGATAAACCCTTCGAGTTCGTCGTCATTCACATCAGCGAAGCGGCCGCCCTCGATATCCGAGAACCCAACGCGAGCTGCTTCGCGTAAAGATTCCAGCTTGGCGACGTCAAGGGCATCGCGCTGCTCGACCAGCCGCAAGCCGTCGCGTAGAACCTCACTCGCGTTCTGATAGCGGCCTGACTTTACCAACTTGTCGATTACTGCTTCGTGGTATTCGGTGAGGACAACGTTTCGTGTTGGCATTTACGATTCTCCGGTCAGCTGATGTCCAAGTGCGCTTCTATCACCATATGGCATATTATGCCATAAGACCGACACCTCAAATAGAGCTGATCGGATTTGAGGGCTTGAAGAGCCGACGCTCGATACGACCAAGAGTATGCTGTAGAGCGCAACTGTGAGCGATAAGCCCAGGATGTACGGACTATCGACTAATTTTACGGGGATATCCAAATAATAACTGCAGGATATTCCCGTATATCTCCATCACGAACTGCGAAGATTGCCCGCATAATTAGAGGATTGGGCAATGGGCAAACTTTAGAAGCCGCGATGGCTTTTCGCTGGTCACAATGGATCTCATGAAACAGCTCGCAAAAGATTGGTGAACTCATGTGATGAAGGTTTTCCAGCCGTAGCGCCCGTCGGGCGGCGCGTTAGCGGCCGGAGTGAGCTCGCGACAAATGCCGCGCATTTGTAATGCGGCGCACGGAGCAGGCGGAGGGGTGTTGTCATGTCTGGATGGGTGCGAAACCACAGATTGAATTGCGAGACCCACAATCGAATCCACTCTTGAATATTCATATTATATAATATACGCATATTTGCAGAGCAGATTTTAACGCGGAGGGAATGGTTTCCGAGCCGGACGATATTTTTCGGAAATGGAGGCGTTTGGTTTGACTGGTACTTTCAGGCCAATGCTATGACGGCTAACTGATCCGTATCACGCTGAAAATATTTACACTCTGGCATTTTCCATCCCGGATCGTTGTCATCCTGGATCAGTTTTATTGCGAATTTTTTGCAGTCGTTAGGCAGGCGGTGTGCTCTAAGGATGGACTGTGTGACCGGACTAGCATGTCGATATCAGAACCTGTGGCGGGAGTTGTGGAGCCTGCTAATTGCCACGATGACGCGATTTCGTCATCTTCAATATAAAACTGGAGGTTGTTATGCGGAAAGTAATCGGGGTATTCGCCATATGTTTGGCAATGACTGGAAATGCAATGGCAGCACCTGTCATCACCTTCTACAAGAAGCAGGGTGAAAGCAATGTCGATTGCCGCATCTCGATGGGCAATGGCGAGATCAGCTTCAAGAGTTCGAGCAATGCTTGCACCAACGATGACGATTATTATTTCTCGATATCGGGCGCTGAAGACGGTGTCAAATTCGGAATTTACAATAGTGGCGACTGCAAGACCAATGAGAGCTACGCCACCTACAAGATGGGCAATGGCGACTCGAACCGCAATATCCGCATTACCGCTGTCGACGCGAGCCGGGGACTGAGCGAAAACCGCCTCATCCACGATACGCTATTGGCCGGTGGATCGTCGGCCAGCGGGCAATTGCACGGCAAGGTTTCATGCTTGAAAGTTTGGGATATGTCTCGTGACTCCAAAATGATGGTGCTTCCCAAATAATCCATCACGGACCCAAGCCTGAATTTTCGCAGTCTAGCCAATCATGCTGGCGAGTAACGGGTGGAACAATCCTCCCGTTACGTGGACTATGCCTTGGTCAGACGACGGAAGTTTATTTTGTATCTAAAACGTTGAAAAACAGGGTGCAAATATGAACAGCGCAAACAAACAGGCACGGACGTCACAATGGACGAACCTGGAGACGTTCGAACCAAGGGTGACGTCGCCGACAAACAGACTCTATCGAAACGGCAGACAACAGGCGGAGGTGACGGTCGTCCTGCGGGCGATCGACGCCAATAGTCAGGTCGTTAGCCTGAGCGACGAGCAACGAAGAAGCGTGCGCTTGATCGACTACGATAGTGGTGAGCCTCTGTCGGGCGTTCCCGCGTCGGGCATTGTCGAAGGTGGCTGGGGGGCAACACAAACCCGCAACGAATACGAATTCTTTCCGGGGAACCGCGCTGCCTCCGAGCCACGGGCAAACGAACCCGGTTTCGAGTTCTTCACATGGTATGTCCAGACCGTCGAATCCTCACCGAAAAAAATCGGTTGTCAGGTGACCAGAGATACCGACACGATTTTCAAATCCAATGCCGATAATTTTAAAAAGTCTGTCGAACTACTGCCGCAGCGGCTACCGAGCGCGCACGAGACCCGGGCCGTCGATTATCCATGGGAAGTGCGACGCGTTACCGGCGGCGAAAACGATTGGGACACCACGTCAGTCGATTACTACTATTGCGGACTTTCGGTCGATGGCAGCCGAGTTCAGTTTCGTTCGTTCATTGCAGTGCCTGCCAGCATGATCCAGTGGGAGAGCAGCAATCCTGCAAGCGAACTGTTCACATTCACTGGCTACGGTGCTCCTGGCAGTACAAGCGCAGTCTATGCGATGCCTGCGATATTTGACAGCCGTAAGCATAATGCGATCACAGCGCCGCGAAGCGGCGAAGGGATAATCGTCGCAATCCGCGACGTCGGTATCAGGTCGAGCAATGCGCAAAACCCGAACCGCTCGCCATGCAATATTTCGGCTATGGATGAATTCGGGACGGAACATCTCCTGCGCGTCGAATTCAAGTCGTCGTCAAACCGCAACGAACTTGTGATCAGCCGCCGCTAACTAGCCCGTGTGCAGCGTTCACAATCGAACGCACGCACCCGCTTGTTCGCCCATCCCTCAGCCTTTTTCGACGAGGTTCTGCAATGACCACATCCGATGGTGAAGCACGGTCACCAAGCCCAACGGTGCGCTCGAACGCTTTTAATTTTCTCAGTTTCGTCGAAACCGGTGTCGATCCGCGTACGGGCCTCTATACGGTCAGTGTTTCGTTGCCCGATTTGCCTACCAACGGACTGACGGGACCGGTTGCACCGATCGGGCTGGCGTTCAGTCCCATGCAGCCTGACGATCGTGGGATCGGCATCGGATGGTCTTTGCGTATGAGTGCCTACGACCGCTCGGCGAAACAGTTGCGCCTATCGACTGGCGAACTCTACAAGGCGACGGATACGGGATCGCGTCTCGTCGTCGAAGATCAGAAGCTGCAGAATTTCCACGTCGAAAAACGCGGCAACGACCTGGTGGTGGTTTATAAATCCGGCGTCACTGAAGTGCTGTCGAACGGCAACGGACTTTACGATGTTTATTTGCCGTCGGTGATCCGGTCGCCCGAGGGGCGCTCGGTCAATCTGAGCTATTCGCTGTTTCTTGGCCATCGGATCCTGAGCGAGGTTCGCGACGACAGTCAGCGCATACTGACGATCGAACGCAACACCGGGCAGGTGCGTATTGCATTCCATCCAGACACCCAATCTGCTGCGGTGTTCACACTTGTGCTTCAGAACGACCTAGTGACGCAATTGCGATTGCCGGTCGAAAACGCGGCGTGTTGGCGCTTCCAGTATCGGATGTTGCTCGGCTTGCCGTTGATTAGCCGGCTGGAGTCGCCGACCGGTGGCGTGGATATCCTGAACTATCAGGAGAATGGCCACCAGTTTCCAGTGGGCGCGCCACAGAATTATCTGCCGTATTTGATCGAACACATACGGGCGCCGGGTGCGGGTCAGCCGCCGATGCGAACTGTGTACCGATATTCCAGCCGCAATTTCCTCGGTAGGGATGCGCCGGGGCTTATATGGTCCGATGACGTGGACAATCTTTATAAGGTGTTGGCCGACTACCAGTACGAATCGACCGAGATGGTGATGGACGATGCGGTCGACACGAGTGAAGCCGTGCGGATAACACGACGCGTCTACAATCGTTTTCATCTGCTGGTGACGGAAGAAGTCAATCAACAGGGTCACGTTCGGCTGCAGGACATCGAATATCACGAGCATCCGGGGCGCCCGTTTGCCGAGCAGGCGCCGTGGTGCCAGTTGCCTCACCGCGTGGTCAAGTCGTTCTATCGGACCGCATCGACCGACATACGGCGCGACGAGACAGTCAGCACGACATTCGATGAGTACGGTAATCTGTTGCAGCAGGTCGATGCCGCCGGAATGATTGAGGAATACACGTATTATGGAGCAGAGGGCGAGGCCGACTGCCCCACCGACCCGTTCGGCTTCGTAAGATTTGTAAAGGAAAAACGCGTCACGCCCGCGCCATCGGTAAGCGACACTTCGGTAATTGCGACACGTTGCGGATATGCCATCCTGCCATCGTTCGTAAGCGGGCAAGCCCATATCGTGCAGACCCGTGAATCGCGTTTTGAGCTCGCCGGCGAAACGGAGCGGCTACTGGCGCAAAAGGATATCGCGTATATCGATACGCTGTCCGATCCATCACATCATGGGCGCGTGCGATCGGAAACCGTCACTTATAACGGTTTTTCGACGCAGACATTTCACAGCTACGCCATACAGAACGAAGCACTAAAGACGACAACCACGGTGGTCGGATTTGACGGCACACAGCGCAACACGGTGATGACACGTTCGATACTCACCGGGCGTGATCTGGAAATCCAGAATGAAGACGGCGCGACAGTACGTTTCGAGTACGACGCGTTGGGGCGTGTGATTGGCGAGATCACGGCGCCGGGTACAGAATTCGAAGCGAAACGCCATTACACTTATGCGCTCGCAGCTCTTTCCGGCGATCCGGTCGATATGCAAGCTGTTGACGTCAATGGCATTGCGACGTGGACGTACTACGACGGGCACAATCGCACCATCCGTATTGAGCGCGAAGATGCGGACCAGTCGGACAAGCCGCTACGGATTGTTTACGAGGCACAATACGACGCAAGAGACCAACTAACGAGTGAAAAGCAGGTTGATTGGCTTGAGGGCAAAGCCCTCGCGGTGACGCGTGTTCATGGCTACGACGATTGGGGTCAACGGTGCTGCACAGTGCGGCCAGGCGGTGTTAAGGAACATCACGAAACCGACCCGGTGGCTCTCGCTGAAACAGCCTGGATTGAGGCGGCAGACACCGTGCGTTCGGGCAAGATGGTCACAACTTATAACCTGTTTGGCAAGCCGGAATCGATCGAACGCTTCGATGTTGAAGAGAACACGGTCAGTGTCGCGCGCAAAGAGTATGATGGTCTTGGCCACTGTGTGCGAGAATTCGATCCGGCCGGAAATTCGACACGATTTGCCTACGATGCGTTCGACCGGCTGACGCAGCACATCTTGCCGGACGGCACCACGATCGAACATGCCTATGCGCTGCATGACGGCGGCGATCATCCGGTTGCGCTGTGGGTGAGCCACGCTGGCGGGATGGCACGTGTTAGCGCGGGTGAACAGACGTTTGATGGTCTGGGACGTCTCCTCAGCCGCACGGTCGGCGGACGTCGGCGCGTGTTTTCATATCAAGCGGGCCAATCACAACCCACCAATGAAACTACGCCCGCCGGCAGCGTGATCGAATACCGCTACGAGCCGCGCTTGACCCGAGAACCGGTGCGCCGTATCGCCGAAGGCGTCGACACCGAGTATGGGTTTCATCCAAAACATGCTGGGCTAATATTCACACGCGAGGCAGGCGCGGACTATCAGCTTGAATATTTTCCGTCAGGCAGTTTGCAGCGCGAACGGTGGAACGGAAGCGGTGACGTGTCCGAGGCCAGTCATGCTATGTCGCTGGGTGGACTGCCGTTAGGTTACACCGACCGCTTCGGCCGGACGCAGCAGATGGAGTACGACAATACGGGTCGGCTCGCGCAAATCCGCTACGCATCGTTGACCAGTACTCTGGATTACGATTCGCTGGGTCGGCTCGCGCACTGTACAACCCGCGACGCCGCGGATCAGATTGCGCTCACGATTGCGCCGCGCTACGACGACCTCGGACGAGAGATTGAGCGCACGCTGTCACGCGAAGGCACTGCCCATCAGATACTGACACAGCGCTACACCTCGACCGATCAGATCGCGAAACGCACATTGCGTTCGGGCTCAGAGGTTCTGCGCGACGAGACATACGAATATGACGCGCTCGGCCGTCTGGTGGCGTATCAGTGCACGGGAACCAAGCGCCCGCGCGATCCTTACGGCAAGGATGTCACGCTCCAGCATTATGAATACGACGTGTGGAACAATATCGTGTCGCTCAAAACTGGCTTCGACGGCGGCGAGGATATTGCGCGATTTCAATATGAGAATTCAGCCGATCCGACACAGTTGACTGGCGTGAGCCATAGCCACCCAGATTATCCCGCGTCGTTGACGTTGCACTACGACGTGGACGGCAACCTCACCAAGTCAGGCGAATTGACTTATCGTTATGATGCGCTCGGCCGCCTGGAAGCCGTTGCGCACGGTGTGAACGGGGTGCTTGCGCAATATCGCTACGATGGGCTGGACCGAGTGGCTACGATCGAATCGACAGGCAGCCCTGCTGCGCAACGCACCTACCGCGAGGGGAAGCTTGCGAGTGAAGTGCAGGGCGATGTTGAGCGCAGCTATCTCCACGAGGGTAGGCTGCTGCTGGCCCAGCACGACGGTGGCCCACAGGCACGCTCGATTCTTTATGGCACCGACTTTCAGCTTAGCGTGCTGCGTGCGGTGGCCGGCGACAGTGAGCGCGACCTGGCTTATACGCCGTATGGTTTCCTGCCGGCTGACGCCACGTTGCCAGGGGTACCAGGGTTCAATGGTGAACCGCGTGATCCGATCATGCTCAGCTATCTCTCTGGAAACGGGCGACGTCTCTATGATCCCGCGCTGATGCGGTTTTGCAGCCCGGACAGCCTCAGTCCATTTGGAGGCGGCGGATTGAACGCCTATGCATATTGTCTCGGCGATCCGGTGAACCGGGTTGATCCGACCGGTCAATTGAGCTGGCAGGCGATACTAGGCATCGTGCTGAGTGCGGCGGCCATCGTTGTGACGGTCGCTTCGCTTGGAACAGGTGCTGCGATTTCTGCTGGGATGATACAGGCAGGGGCCGCATTGACGACGTTCGCGACAGTGCCGTCCGCGACGGTCTCGGGCGTGGTCGCTACCGCGATGAGTGTGACGGGTATAGTGGAAAGTGCTGCGGCGATCGCTTCGGCGTCATTGTCGGAGAAGTCGCCCGAAGCGGCAGGAATGCTCGGCTGGGTGTCGCTCGGGCTCGGCATCGGCTCCGCGGCGTATGGCGCTTATGGCGCGGTCACGCAAGTCGCACGGGCAGCCACCGGAACCGTCTCTAAAGCCGCGCGTAACATTGCCGTGGCACGATCGGCCGTCGATGTGGTCTCCCGGACACAAGGTGCGGCTGGCCAGTTCGGTGCGACGTTTGCCAGCGAGATGCCGGCCTGGGTAGGGTATACGATGACGGGGCTTTCGCTTGCGTTGACCGGCGCGAGCTGGGGAGGTGCCCATCGGCAAGCGGCACATGCGCGAAGCACCGGTCGCTATCCGCTGGCGCTCGCCGGAGAGATGGAGATGAGCCCTGCCGGTCCACAACCGGTTGATCTATCGAGCAGCGAAGACGGCGGGGCACCGGCTGTCTTATTGAGCTTGCGTGGAATTCCGGAATCGCCGGGTGTACTGTCGTCTCGTGCGAACGATGGTGTCAGGCAGGTTGGGGTGCTTACCAGGCAATCGTGAGGGCACTGTTGCAAAAAATCGTGTTGCTGTCCGAAAGAACGCCGAAGATTTTGAGCGAGACTTTTGATGAGTGATTTCAAGTGGCGTCATTTTCAGGGTGAAGTGATTTTATCGGCGGTGCGATGGTATTGCCGGGCGATGTCACCTTAACTTGAATTCGGATGCACGTGAGACGTTCGGCCTTGGGGATTGATCTCAGGCCATGGCTCCGGCCGCAGTTTTCCACTCTGCGATCGCCTGAGATCCTCGATGCAGTATGGAAGCATCAGCTTCCCAAGCTGATCCTGGGATGCAGGGCTCTACTGAGTAAATGTGGGCCGCGTGCAAAAAATCCCGCTGTCGTTTCGCCTTGGCCTTCCTCGAGCATCTGTAGGGCGTGTCCATAGGTTTCCCGCAATGCCTCTGTGCGGCGCATCGCGCCGCGTTGTTCGGGGAAAGCGGCGCCGCTTGGCGTGTGGATTGCGCGTCAGCGGCCGGAGTGAGCCCGGCACAAATGCCTTACATTTGTACCGGGGCGAACGGAGCAGGTGGAGGCAACCCGCGCCCGCCAGGTTGCGCTGAAGGGTTTGCCGGAGCCTCGTGGGAAACCTGATCGATGATACGTAGGTGACACTCGCTCGATCGAGCTTTAGCTTCCCGGAATGGTGTGCCAAATCCGAGATCAAGCTTTGGGAGGCATTCCCAGGTATGACCTGAGGGCACGCTCTGTAATGTCGCTGGCCGTCGTCTTCAGTTTCAGTGCCTCCAGCTTGGCAGCAATGATCACCGCGCCGGACAAAGCGATCTGGAAGCGCTCCGGCTTTTCATCGGCGGAGCCAGGATTGAGAGGGACGACCGGTTGTGACTGCTTTTCCGTGGCTGGTGGGTCGGCGGCATTCCGGTTGCCTGCCGGTGCCGCGTGCATCCCGTCATAGGAGCCCAGTCTTCCGATGGAATCGGCAATCAAGGAATCCAGGTCTGACAAATTGCGACGTGACTTTGGCAGCGGCGGAATGTCCGTCATGTCGTCCTCCATTTTCTTCATGCAGCTTCGCTGACGATCCTGGTGATATCGGTGATCACGCTGACAATGTTTCCTCGAGCCTTGGCCACCTGCTCGGATTTGCCTGGGTCTTTCCCGATATGTGCAAGCGAACCCGCCTCTTTCGAAAATTGCTCGTAGACTTTCCGCGCTCGCACGAATGTCGGTAAAGCCGGAAGCTTGTTGTCGCGGATCATCTGCACGGCATCCTGGAAGGCTGTGGTGTTGGTGTCGATGCCTTCAACGCGATTGAGGATGAGCCTGAGGGGTGCTCGTTTCAGATTATTCTCAGCCCACTCGAAGAGTTTTACGGTTTCCACCATTTCCATCACATTGGCTTTCGCCGGCACCAGCGTGATGTCGCTCGAGACGATCGCCGCGATCAGCAGGTCGTTCATGGATCCCTGGACGTCGATCAGGATGATTTCGGCATTCGATGTCGTGAGCGCGACTTTCAAATCCTGCGGTGTGTTTGCCGGTACCACCATCAGTGATGGTGGCAAGGTACCTGCGCGCTGGCATCGGTTCACCCATTGAAGACAGGATTGCTGCTTTTGATCGGCATCGATGATCAGAACCTTGGCACCGTTCTGAGCGAGCTCGGATGCGATAAGAAGGCACAATGTCGATTTGCCGACGCCACCCTTTGAGTTCGCAACAGCGATAATGGTCATTCAGCAGATCCTCATGGCACGGTGAATGTATTGATATATACCAAATAAATACCAACGGCGCCTTTTGCAAGCGCTATTGCTACAGGCACTGAACGCACGTCTGGCGCTGCCCGTGGCGATGCATGTGCCGGCCCTCCGGTCAGCGACATCAGTCCCAGAACTGCGGTAGCTGTGCTGGCTTTATGCAGCGCTGTCGCTTGCATCACTGATATTAGCTCCAGCCCGTCATGCACTCTTGCCACTGTGTTCCGTTTTAGGAGTGCGCGACCTGTCATCACTGCTGATACTGCCGGAAATGATTGCAGTGCCGCCACTTTAGTAAGTGATATAAGTAATTGAAATATATGATAAAAGTGAATTATTTGGTTGGCAGGATAGCAGTTTTCGGTGTACGAAAACTGTCTGTGCCCGATGGGCGGCCTAAAGGCTGATTGGCTCGTCCGGCAGTCGCCATAGGGGCGACCGGAGCGTGAAGAGATGAGCGAGATCGGAATTGGACAAAGGCGAGCAAGCCGAAACAAATCGGTACGCGTCAGGCTGTCGGAGGCCGAATTCTCCGCCCTTACCGCCTTTGCCACGGACGCCGCGCTGCCTACCAGTGAGGTGTTGAGGCGATTGGCCCGTGAGGCTTCTGGCCTTGGTCCAACTTTTGAGGGAGATGTTTCTAGAAAAATTCAATCGGCAATCGTTCAGCTTCGCAAGATCGGCGTAAACCTGAACCAGGTTGCGCGTGTTCTGAACAGTGGCCGCACTCCCGGTTATGAGCCTCTGCTGGGCGGCATCGAAAGGCTCGCGAGACTCGTTGCGCAGCACGAGCGTGATCTCGACTCGCTTCGGGCGAGGGGTCGCGCTCGCGCACGGTGTCTGGTGAGAACCGATGTTTGACGTCGACGCCCTCCTGGAATTGCTCGATGACATCGAGCGACGCAAAGGGCAGCGTGTATCGCCAAGTTCCCCGCCGCCGCAGGGCGTCGATATGCTGTCCATGAGGAAGGTGCGGCAGAAGCCCGGACCAAAGCGGAAGCGGCCTGGCGCCGTCGGTACGCCCTATACGGGCAGCAAGCCGCGCACGGGCGCCGCACCGATTGATCTGCTGCTCGAAGATGAGTGGCGCAAGCGCCGTAGGGGTGGGGCAGGCGGGGGCATTTCCCCTGCTCGCAGCCTTAGCCAGGCTGATAAGACCAGGCTGAAATCCGGGCCGAATACCGGAACAGGTACTGCGGGAGCGAAGACGGAAACTCGCATCCAGGTCGTTGGTCCGCAGGAACGGCTTGCGATCGCCGGGGGATCACAGCCGGCCGTCGTCAAGCTCGTGAGCTTTGCTGCCGGTGGTGTCCGTGTCGCAAAACTTCTTACCTATCAGAGCCGGGATGGCGAATTGGCGGTCGAGCGCGAGACCGGCGCGCAGATGGCGGGCGGGCAGTGGATCCAGGCGCTCGCCGACGAATGGGCGGAGGAGGACGGCCGTCAGCCTTCTAAGGACGTGCTGCGGCTCTCGCTGTCTGTTCGTTCGGATTCCGATGAAACCATCGGCGCGGCGTTGAAGGAGGCCTTGCCCGGTCATCGGATCGCTTGGGCGAGCCGGCCGACTGAGGCGGGAGGGGGGCGGGTCGTCGACGTCGTGACGAGTGCTGCGGCGAGCGCCCATCCTAAGCAGCACAAAGTGCAGCGCATCTACGACAATCGGAAATCACTGGCGGGCCTCGCAGCGCGGCTCGAAGACGCGTTCGGCGCCGGCACGGGAATCGAGGTTCATGGCTTTGCCCATGGGGTTGAGGGTGTCGGCCGTTATCTTGCCCAGGTCCGCAAGGGGACGCGCCTTGCCGTGTGGTCGGTTCGCATGGACAAAAGCGGATCTTTTGTTGGAGATGTCGTAATCGAAGCCGGCTCGACGTCTCTTGCGGAAGCGAAGGACTGGAAGCGGGATCTCCGCTCGCAGGAACGACGCGACGTCGCCCATATCATCTTTAGCGCAAAGCCCGGCACGCCGAGGGAACGCTTCGTTGACGCCGTGCGCGGGACGCTCGCCCGTGAGTTTGCCGGGCATCGTTACGCCTTTGTGTTGCATGAGGATCGACAACATCTGCATGTTCACGCGGCGGTGAAAATGCTGTCTGAGACCGGCCAGCGTCTCCATCCGCGCATCCAGGATTTTAAGCGCTGGCGCCAGACGCTGGCCAAGGAAGCGCGTGAGCGGGATATACCAATGGACGCGGTGAGCCGCTTCGAGCGAGCCAACCCGCCCGGCTACAAGCTGAAGGATATCCGTCGCGTTCAACGCGGGATGGCCACGGACAATGCGCGCCGGCGCGTCGAAGCGGTGAAGAATGGCGCCGTTCACATTCCAGTTCGGGAAGAGGGTAAGCGCCGTGCGGCCGCCGCAGCGCATGGTTGGGGTCACGTGGCAGCCATCGCCGCGCAGGCCGTTCCAGAGATTGCTCGGGAGGCCGGCGTGCTGCGTCTCTATCGCGCCGAGCGGCCGGGATCTCGTTCTTCGGCACCGATCTTTACCCGCGACCGCGCCCAGGCTGCGGAACTGGCACAGCGGTATGGTGGAGCGCTGAGCTTCATCGATGTTCGTCCGACCGAGATGCATCACATCACGGCGGCTCGCAACCAGTCTAGCATGGAGGGCGGCAGTGACCGCTTCGTGGTCGCCCGCGACCTGGCAGACACGATGCGCCTGGTTCCTCCAGCAGAAGCAACCACCACAACGATTATGCGGTTTCGCCGACGCAGCGAGATCGCCGGCGAATACCAATCCCCCGGATATCAGGCAGGCACAGCGACAAAGGAGACCGACGACATGGCAAATCTCGATATTATGAAAACCTCCTTTGCGGAGATGGATGAGCAGATGGAGGTCATCCGGAAAAAATCTCCCGGCTGACCGCCAGCCACAAATCGATGGACTGCATAGCAAGCTGAAGCAGACGCAGCAGGAGATGCTCAAGGCACAAGAGACGATCGAGAAGAGACGGGGAACCGTCGAGGGTGAGACCTTTGTCCAGCCCGTCAAACATGAGTTCAGCCAATTCGCGGCTGAGGAGCGGGGTGAGGTGATCCGCTATGTCAATCGCAAGGCGAATGGCAGCGTGGGCGCCGTTGCGTTCACCGATCATGGCGACAAAGTCGAGATTGCTCGTTGGAAGGACCGCGAAACAGTGCTGGCGGCCATGCAGGTGGCTTCGCAGAAATGGGACGCTTTGACGATCAACGGAACCGACGGTTACAAGGCGATCGCCGTCGAGCTTGCCGCGGAGCATGGGTTTAAGGTTACGAGCCCTGAGCTGCAGGATAAACTTGTTGCTGCCAGTGAGCGGATTGCCAAGGAACGGACTAGCCGTGCCGGAATAGCACCTGGCCTGGGTGGGGAGGAGACGAGAGTGGAAATGCAAGGAGAAGCAACTGTGCCCGCTGCCCTGCAGTTGCCCGCCCGCGAAACACCAGCACCGGTCGTCGACGGCGACAAGGTCAGGCCTGCCGACCGCGACCGGGGTGCGATGCTTGCCGCGATGCGTGAAGCTTCGAAGAAATGGGATACAATCACAGTCAACGGAACCGACCGGGACAAGGCGTCGGCCGTCGAGCTTGCGGCTGAATACGGCTTCAAGATCAGCAATCCCGAGCTGCAGGATAAGCTTGTTGTTGCACAGGAGAAAGTCGAGCAGCGCCGGCAGAAAGAGCAAGCTCGCGAAGAAAGGCGACCTGGCTTCACGGAAGGCTCAGCCAAGCAGGGACCGGGCCAAAAGACGGACATCGAGATCGAGCTGGCTCTCCAGACTGTACGAGAGAGAACGGATACTGAGGCACAGCGCGAGGTTCGTCAGGCCGAGCACAGTACTGCCACGAATGAGCGGCCGATCGATGGCGGTGGGGAGGATCACGCATATCGGACGCAAGCCGAAGCGCGTGCGGCCGTTCGTGCTGAACGCGCGGTAGATCAGAACCCATCAAAGCCTATCCCGGCCGATGTGAACCAGTCGCCTGAAATTGAGCGCCAACGCCAAATCCAGCAGGAGCTGTTGGCCGAGAAGCAAGCGAATCATCAGGCTGAAACGCAGAGACAGTCCCAGAAAGCGCGTCCACGGCAGTAGCGAAACATAAGAGCTTGGACGTCTACTCCAGAAATGAGTTCAGTCTTCTTCTGTATTAATGGTTGCAGATAAATACAAACTTACAAATTCAGATAGAGGATCGTGCGATCACCGCTTCCCGATCAGGCCGCTCGCCTTCAAGTATTATTCCCGAAAAAGTCAGAACAATCTATGGACGCGACAGGGCCGTGTGCTAGGCTTCAATGAGAGGGGATTGGGGGATAATTGCAGTCCCGCTCACACCTTGACCAAGATGCTTTATGCAATGTCGAGGACTGAAGCCAGGACGGGGACTGCAACTATGCGCCAACCGCGGTCTTATGCGGGCGGGCCTTGACCGAGGAATGATCTTTGGCAGACTGTGTCAGCCAATCAACGACCACTAAAGCGTCGTCTCGCCGCCTCGGTAACGGGCGTATAAAGAGCGACGCGGGTGCCCTCGGGGTCGGAGAACTGGACCGTGCGATTGCCCCATGGCAAATCCTTAGGCTCATGCACCACCTCGACTTGGTCTTTAAGCCGTGAGAATTCCGCATCGACGTCTGATACCATGAACTCAAGGATGGCGCTTTTATTGGCGCGGGGCTCCGCACTGCCCTCCTTAAACATAGCTACCGTCTCCGCGCTCCCTATTGCCAAAGCCGCACCTGGTGTGACGATCTCGGCGAAGACGGGAGCAAGCCAGTCCGCGCGGTAGCCCGTCACCAGCTCGTAGAAGGCCACCATCCTTTTGATGTCCGAAGCGACGAGACGGGTGGATGTAAATTTCATAATTTTCTCCTTCAGTCGTAATGGGCTCTTTCCCCGCTATTGTGACACAGTCATGCTGACAGCGTTGTGGCAGCAGGAGGCGGCAGCTATGCGAAAAGCGGAACGGCTTTTTCAGATCATCCAGATCCTTCGAAGGTCGAGCCGCCCAGTCACCTCGGCGCAGCTTGCGGATGAACTCGAGGTCGCGCGACGAACCATCTACCGTGACATCGCGCACCTGATTGGCCAGCGCGTTCCCATCGACGGGGAAGCAGGGTTCGGTTACGTCCTCGATCCGCGATACGACATGCCGCCGCTGATGCTGACAGCCGAGGAAATCGAGGCCGTTTTGCTCGGCGTTCAAATGGTGGCAAAGCTGGGTGACGCCGCCATCACGAATGCCGCCAGAGATGTCATCGCAAAGATTGCGTCCACAATACCGAGCGACCTTCTTCCCTTTATTGCCGAACCCGCAGTCAGCCTGAAACCCGGCGAGGTCATTAACGGCTTGTTGTTCGACACCCGTCCACTCAGGCAGGCGATTAGGGAGGGACGAAAAATGCAGCTCGAATATTGCGCGGCGAATGGCGAGGTAACCCGCCGTATCGTTTGGCCCGTGCTTCTAGGCTATGCGGACGCGCATAATGCCGACATTCGGATTATGCCGAACTGTTGGCGACGCGGCTTTTTCGGGCCGGGATTCCAGCTTCTCAACTCGGCATAAATAGCTCGCATAATATCAATGCTTATCGGCGCATGATCCAATCGATCAGGACAGTCCGTCGGTCTCCTGTGTCGCGGTTCAGGTTGCCGAAAGTTCCATGCTCATTCCGGCGTGATTTTCTTCTGCGATTATTGATGAGCCAATAGAACACGCCCGTCCCACTCGGCATTCGTTTGCTCGCCAGCCCGTGACACGAGGCTGCTGCGTTCAAAAGACTGCGCCAGCGCCTGCCTCGGCGCGTTGAAGTCGGGTTGCGTCGAAACCAGAGTGACCAGCGAGAGCGGGCGATAGATCCGCTCTTCCATGACCGAGCCGATCCAAAGCGGTACAATCTGTCCGTTTGTGACTCCCAGGTCGGTTGCCCACAGTCGAAGAACGAGACGCGAACTGGCCGCGGTTGTCGTGTCCGCAGATCGCACGAACGTGAGATATGGAAGACGTCCGCTTGCGAACAGAGGAACCAAAGGGACACCAGCAGCGTCGGTGGATGCAGTGAGCCATTTGAGGGCGGTCGCCGGCGTCCAACCGATGGATGGCTCCCAACCGTCTTGCTGCAAAATATTCTCCAAACCCCGCAGACTGCCCGCCCACTGGAACGTCAGCGGTTCCTCCTCTTCGCCGGTGAGATCGATCCGCCGCGCGGGTAGCGTCTGCCAACCTGTCGCCCACCAGTCGGCAACAGCCGTGATCTGTGTCGCGCTCTTGGCTGCATACCGCTCCACATCCGTCGCGTGGCTTCGATAGATGTTGCCTCCGCCGGCAAGGAGAAGTGCCAGGGACGCGGCGACAAGCAAGGAAGGGGATCCTATTCGTTCGACCGGCCGACGCAGATAGAAGAGGCCGAGCAGGATCAGCCACGCAGATCCGAATGCCGCCCCGCCAACCACGTCGGAAAACCAATGCGCGCCGAGGTACAGACGGGAGAACGCGATCAGGAAGATCAGAGCCGCTGCGCCCAGGGCGACGGTCAGCTGCAGCGCGGGACGAAGCTCGCGGGCAATGAGAAACGCGAGGAAACCGTAGAGCACCATGTTCGTCGTGCTATGGCCGCTTGGGAAGGAAAACGCGCTCCAGCCGGAATAGAGCAACTCATCTGGTCTCGCTCTGTGGAGTGTAACTTTGATGACGGTGTTGAGGGCCGACGCCCCTGCGACAGCAACCAGCCAGAAAACAGCCGTGCGCCATGCACGTTTCCACAGGAGCCATAGGAACACGATGGCCGTGACCGCCACCACGACTCTGGTATCGCCAAGCTCCGTGATGCCGATCATGATCGCATCGCCCACTGGAGTGCGAACCTCCTGCAGTGCATTGTAGATGGCGCTGTCGGCAAGAACCAGCGGATCACCGTTGATCACGTCCTCGAGGACGCCGAAGAACAGCCAGGCCGCGCCGCCGAGGAGGACAAGCATTAAGGCGAGGACCCGCACTTCGGAACGCTCCGGGTCGAGCAGGCTGGCGACACTGCGGCTGAGCCATATGTCGCGGGTCTCAGCCCAGTTCCGCATCTCTGCGATGCCAACGGCCAGAAGTGGAGCAGCACGCCTCAGCGTCCATCGCACCAAATGCAATGCGCCCCAGCCCGCAACAAGCAGGATGCTTAGAAGGATTGCCAGCGGCTTTGCGGCTGGACCAAGAGCGCCGAATGCAGCGCCGGCGAGAACGCCGGGAATAACGTGTAACGGTGCCCAGACAAGCGCCGACGCGATGTTGACGGCATAGAACCGCCTCACCGACATTCCGAGCATGCCCGCGAGAAGGGGGACGAAGGCGCGAACCCCCGGTGCAAACCGGGCGATGAATACGCTCTTATCGCCGTGCCGCTTGAAGAAGGCTTCGCTGCGTTCAATCAGTCCCGGGTACCTGTTCACTGGCCAGCGCCCAAGAATCTCGCGGTGGTACCGGTGGCCAAGCCAGAAAGAGACACCGTCCCCGACGATCGCGCCTGATGTCGCTGCGGCCAGTAAAGGCCACAGCGACAGGACACCACTCGGAACGAGCGCACTCAGCGCCAGTATCACCGCCGTGCCTGGAACGATGACGCCGATCATTGGGATCGACTCAGAGAGCGCAAGCAGGAACACTGCGAAATAGGCAATGTGCGAATGCGCGCTCAGCCAGTCGATTACCGATGAGACCAAGGACGTTACCATTGCCAGCCGTCCTTATAGGATGTTGGTGATCAGGCGGTCGGCTCGAGTGCCTTCCCGATACACCGCACGGACAATGATTGCTGCGACAACCCCGGTCAGCGCGCCTCCGAGAACGTCACTGGCATAATGGGTCCCGATATAAACACGGGAGAAGGTGACCAGGCAGGCCGCGACAAGGAAGGCAAGTCCAGCGCGACGTGAGCCATGAAGGAGAAAGGCCGCCGCAATCGCAAAGGTTGCCGTTGCATGGTCTGACGGAAACGAAAAGTCAGCGCTTCGTTCGATCAACAGATTGGTTACACCGCCGTCATAAGGGCGGCTCCTGTGAATGAAGAGAAGAATAAGCTGGTTGATGCCGAGCCCCAGTAGAAACGAGAACCCGGTCGCGACGATGACATGCCGTATGTGCAGCCTGTCCGGTCCGCGCCACCATTGAACGGCGACCGCCAGAACCATAAGCGGAACGCCAATACTGGAGATCCAGATCATCAGAAGATCGAGAGCAGCGCTATGTCCGGCCAGTCCGTTGATCGTATGCGTTACAGAGGCGTCGAGTTCATACATTAGCAGTCTCCAGTTTGCCTCAAGCAGCCTCAGGCGCGCTGCCTTGGTGATTTATTTGAAGGGACTACATGGCCGGGCGGCAGGTGCTCACACATGGGTCCGATCTCCCAGCCTCGCACGGACGACGAACAGTCCGGCGAGAGTCACCATGGTGAAGGCGGCTCCCGTCAGGAATGTGCCCTGCGGGCCCGTCATCTCCCATAGAGCACCGGCGACGACACTGGCTGCAAGCAGTGCGATCCCTGTCACCAGGTTGAACACGCCGAAGGCGGTTCCACGCAGTTCGGCCGGAGCGCTCTCGGCAATCAGCGTTGCCAGAAGACCTTGAGTGAAACCCATATGAAGGCCCCAGAGCACGACGCCCACCCCAACCCAAACGATATCTGTTGCGAAGGCGAGCGAGAGGTCCGCCCCGAGCAGAAGGACGAGCCCGATGGCCAGAAGGGTTGTGCGATTGATACGATCCGACAGCACACCAACAGGATAGGCGGAAAGGGAATAGGCGAGGCTCATGGCGACAAGAACAATCGGGACCAGCGTCACGGGAAGGCCGATTGATTGCGCGCGCAGTATCAGAAATGCTTCACTGAAGCGGGCGAGCGTGAAGACCGTCGCGACCGCCACGACCCACCAATAGGTGGCTCCCAGACGTCCCAGTTCATCGCGATGCAGCGGCATCCGGACACGACGCTGCTCCTTGGGTCGATCCGGCTCCTTGACTGCAACGACGATCAGGGCGACCGAAAGGAACGCCGGGATGACAGCAATCCAGAACACCGCCTGAAAATGATCCGCCGTCAGCCACATCAAACCGATGGCGAGAAGCGGGCCGATGAAAGCGCCAACGGTGTCGAGCGATTGCCTAAGGCCAAAGCTGGCGCCACGCAAATGCGGCGGTGCAATGTCGGCGACGAGGGCATCACGTGGAGCACCTCGAATGCCCTTGCCGATGCGGTCGATGAATCGCGCCGCGATGAGCCATTCGATGGAAGCAGCCAGCGGGAAGATAGGCTTGGTGAAGGCGGCAAGGCCATAGCCCAATGCCGCAAGGAGTTTGCGCTTTCCGAGCCAGTCGCTGAGCGCACCAGAAAAGACCTTCGTGATTGAGGCCGTCGCCTCGGCGATCCCTTCAATGATACCGACGCTTAAGGCTGACGTCCCGAGCACAGTGACCATGTAGATGGGTAACAGAGCGTGGATCATCTCGGAGGAGATATCCATGAGCATCGAGACGAACCCAAGGACCCAGATGCCCGTTGGGAGACCGGAACTGTGCCCAAGCCAGTTGCCGGTGCTCGTCGCGGCTCGGCCAGGCCTGCCCAGTTGACCGCTCATTTATCGGTTCTCGTCATGAGCATCGAAGACCCTTTGCGCGTAACTGTCGAGCAACGCCTCGCACCCTCGCAAGCGCTCGCTCGCCTCTGCAGCGAGCGTCGCTCCGTAAAAATCGAGCTTCTTGATCTTCTCCAGCCAGCCCTGGAGCTTCTTTAAGTCGGTGTCTTCCTCTTCGAGTTCGGCATAAGTGAACTTGTTGATCGCGATCTCCTTTGCGATCTCGGCCTCGAAATCGGCGCACCGTCCCAGAAACTCCCGATACTGATCGTCGCGATCGGCTTTGAAGCGGGATACGACCTTGTCCTCTTGCGCGCGGTCGAGGGCGACTGTCTCCAGGATGACGGATTCACCACCCATCTTAGAAACATCGTTCTCGAGCATCTTCAGGCGTCGGACATGATCGTCGGTCTTCGGCAGCAAGCAGACCCCGTTCTGCAGATAGACGGCGCCCATTCCCTTCAACCGCCGCCAAAGTGCGATGCGTTTGGTAGCGGGGTCTGGGGGCACCTTATAAGTGAGTAAGAGCCAAGATGAATTGGTCATGTAACAAATATATTGCAACGGTCGTTACAAATCAACCATTATTGCCAGCCCATTGAAAGCGTGTTTTTGGTGGCATAATTGGCCGAGTGCGCAGCGTCTCCGTAACGAAAATCTCATGGTCTTGACCGCGAATGGGTTCCGTTCACCAGAAAAGGAGTAGCTGCATGAACGAAATCGTATCCAATCCCATAAGCGTTTACATCGAGGCTTTCCTCAATCGTCTGAGAGACGAGCAGCATGCCGAGACTACCATCAAGGCCTATAGTCATTGCTTGGAGGCTCTGACGAAGGGGATACGGCAGCAGTCCGTCGCGCTCAAAAACCTAACCCCTGAGCTTGCCCATTCGCTCGTCCAACTGAAGGCGGCGAACTCGCGATACCGTCTCAATCGCTTCATGAGGTTCCTCGGTGAGAATGGAGCGTGCGCGCCGTTGCCCGCGCCATCCGACAATGAAGTCATTAGGGCAGCGCTTCGAGCAGAGTTCGAGACGTATCTTCGTGAGCAGCGAGGCGTGAGCGAAGGCACGATCCAGCATGCCTCTTACATGGCGCGCCGCTTTCTGGAATACACGTTTGGCGAAGGGCCGGATCTACCAGATCGGATCACCCCGGTGGACATCACCGGCTTCCTTCGCAAGTTACTCGATCGCAAATCCCCCTACAGGGACAAGACGATCTCAACGCATCTCCGCTCGTTTATGCGGTTCCTGTTCCAGACCGGAAAGACGAAGGTCAATCTCGGCAACTCGATACCGAGCGTTGCCCACCGGCACGGAACAAGGCTTCCCCGCCACCTCACAGGCGAGCAGGTCGAAGCTGTTTTGCAAACGGCCCGGAAGGTTACTTCAGCGCCTAAGAGAAACTATGCCATGGTCCTGCTGATGGCCCGCTATGGATTGCGCCCTCCAGAGGTGATCGCCGTCCAGCTCGAGGACATCGACTGGAGGACGGCCGAAATCCTGATCCGCGGCAAGGGCCAACGTCATGACCGGCTTCCATTGCTACCCGACGTAGGCGCAGCTGTTGCGGACTATCTCCAAACCGAGCGTGTGGCGAAATCGCGCCATCTCTTCGTCTCTTCGCGGGGACCGCATCGGCCCTTCAAGAACTCTCAAATCCTGAACGTCCTGTTGCGAAATGCCAACGAAGTGCTCGGCCTGAAACCGACCACGCCCTATGTGGGCGCTCACATCTTGCGCCATAGCCTGGCGACCAATCTCCTGAACAAAGGCGCTTCGCTAGATGAGATCAGCGATACCCTGAGACACCGATCGCGGGCGACTACCCTCAAATATGCGCGTCTTGACGTCGAAGGTCTGCGCAGCATTGCGCTTCCCTGGCCGACCGAAGGAGGCGCCGCATGAACGCACTTTCGATCGAACTCGACAACTACCTGGCAATCCGTCGCGGCTTTGGATTTGCGCTGCGGACCGACGAGCGCATCTTGCGTCGCTTCATCCAGTTCGTCAGCGGCGCGGAAGCCATCCATCTGCGCCGGGACCATTTTGCGCAATGGCAAGCGACTTTTGGAAACGCTGGTAGCTATACGTGGTCGCGCCGGCTTGGCATCGTGCGACAGTTTGCAAACTGGCTCCATGCCAACGACGAACGACATGAAGTGCCACCATCGGATCTCATTCCTCGCAGGCAGCATCGCCCGCGGCCATACATCTACAGTCCAGAAGAGATATACGATATCGTCATCACTGCTGGGAAGCTTCCGTCGCCAAACGGAATTCGACGCCTCACCTATCAGGCCCTATTCGGTTTGATTGCCGTGACCGGTCTGCGTATCAGCGAGGCACTGTCTCTCGATCGTGCGGATGTTGACCTGGGGGCGGGCATCGTAAACATCCGTAGGGGGAAGTTGGGCAAGCAACGGATCGTTCCGATCAGCGAAAGTACGTCGTTGCGTCTTCGAGCATATGCGATGGAGCGCGATCGGTTGATCGAGGGGAAGCCTGTCGCATTCTTCGTCGCCGATAACGGAAATCGGGTCAGCGACTGCGGAGCGCGCTACAACTTCGCAATGGTCTCGCAGGCAATCGGCCTGAGGTCGGCTCAGAAGTTCCAGAAACATGGATGCGGCCCTCGCATTCATGATCTCTGTCACACCTTTGCGGTTCGCACGATGCTGAACTGGTATCGGCAAGGGCTAGATCCCGCCCGCGAAATGATCAAGCTGACCACCTATCTCGGCCACGAAAGCCCATCCCATACCTATTGGTATATTGAAGCCGTGCCGGAACTCCTGGGATTGGCGTCGCAACGCGCGGAAGCGTCTTTGGAGACGGAGGCGCGGGCTTGAGCACCTCGACGCTTCCGACCCTGATCCAGCGCTTCTTCACCGAGCGCCTGTGCACTCAGGTCAACGCTAGCCCGAATACGATCGCGGGATATCGCGACACATTCCGGCTTCTCCTGAACTATGCCAGCAAACGCTGTGGTCGACCTCCGACCAAGCTGACCGTGCAAGATCTCGATAACTCGCTGATCGGCGAGTTCCTTGGCTACATCGAGACCGTTCGGGGGAATACGGCACGCAGCCGAAACACGCGGCTGGCGGCGATCCGCTCATTCTTCCGGTTCGTGGCAATGTTGGAACCGGCCATGCTTCACCATTGCCAGCAGATCGCCGAGATGCCGAGTAAGCGCTACGTCAAGCGCGCCATCGACTTCCTTGAAAGGCACGAGATTGAGGCCCTGATTGCGGCGCCAGACCGATCAACTTGGAGTGGCCGGCGTGATCATGCGATCCTTGTGCTCGCTCTTCAGACCGGACTGCGCGCATCAGAACTTATCGGTCTGCGGCGCAGTGACATTGCACTGGGATCCGGTGCTCATATTCGTTGCGAGGGGAAAGGACGCAAGGAGCGGAGCACGCCTCTTCGGCGCGATACTGCGAAGTTGCTGGAGGCCTGGCTTCGCGAGCGTGGGGGTGACGAAGCGAGCGAAATCTTCCCGAGCATCCGGGGCACCAGGTTGAGCCGTGATGCCCTGGAGCGGATAGTCAGTCGACATACTCTGACAGCAACGCGTTCCTGCCCTTCGTTGACAGAGAAGCGAGTGAGCCCGCACGTTCTTCGGCACAGCACCGCAATGGAGCTTCTTCATCACGGGGTCGATCAAACCGTTATCGCACTCTGGCTGGGCCACGAGTCTGTCGAAACGACACAAGTCTATGTCCATGCAGACCTGCGGATTAAGGAAAAAGCCTTGGCCCGTATGGTGGGTCCCGATGCGAAGCCGTCACGATATCGCCCGGGAGACAAGCTGCTCGAATTCCTGGAGTCGCTCTGATTATGCTGCCAGCGCGGCGCCGAAATACATTGTCTTTCGGCGCGGTATCCCACCAATCGGCATAATCCGGAAGTCGGCATTATGCGTGTTATGCAGATATCGGCATAACACGCACTGTCTCTTGATTGCGTGGTGTGAATCGAAGCAAGCTTTTCGCCATTTTCGCACCGAACGCATCCTCAATCTCGAGGTTCTCAAAGAGACCATCGGCGTTTCGAAAGGGACGCTGAGACAGCAATGGCTGCAGTGGCGTGAAACCGAACTTTCCCGTTCGCGCTCCACTCCATGACTGCAATGGGCGGAACCCGGTCTTGCGTATCGATACGTTGAGGGTGAAGAGCAGGAATTTTCATTAGAGAAGGTCGAAGAAGCGATTCCTCGGCGGCGATTTGACGGTGCGAGAATCCGTGCATGTTAAGTTCTTGCACCGATTGAGATTTTCTCTGTTATTTGGACGCGGGCTCGTCTCTTTCGTCACTAATCGACGGCAGGAACGTTTGGACGTCGCGGATTTCACGGTCCGACAGGGAGGCAATTTGCTCATTCCAGAAGTTGGCGGCTTCTGGAGGGTCGCCTTCCCAATCGCGCGATGAGCCAAGGTTGTCGTCGATCACAGCAATGCGACGACCGCCGCGCCGCCGATATTCTTCCGCAAGGTTTTTCGATGCGTTTTCCATTTGATCCCTCATCTCCGTCGTGGGCTGTATGAGGTAAACTTTATTCAGCGAGAGTAGTTCCCTGACCAATTGGGCCCAAGGCCGATGTAACAGATTCAGGACTGATTAATCGGCGAGAGCCGGCAAAGGAGTGAACCTGGTCTCCTAGATCATGTGATCAGAGCACGTTGACGTTCTCGGCCTTCGACTTTCCGGTCTTGCGATCTTGACCCAAGTCGTAGCTGACCTTCTCACCTTCCCTGAGCGAGCCGCCCCGCTGCAAGGCAGACACGTGAACGAACACATCCGTTCCTCCATTCTCAGGCGTAATGAAGCCGAAGCCTTTATCTTCATTGAAAAATTTTACGGTACCTGTAGGCATGATAATTCCTCTTCAATTCCGCGGTAGTTGGATCCGCAAACCGAACCTATAGCGCGAATTATTAGCAATCAATGGCTTATGGCCTTCCACAGGATCGAAGGCCGACTTGTCGCTGCCATGCTGCCTCGACATTCGACGACCAAGAGCTGCTACCAATTGCGACATATCGCTATTCAAACCCCCTCAATCCATCAATCCTGGGTCTTAATACCCAGATCACTGGCTCATGGCAGTAGTCGTCATTGCTTTGGCCTTGCCAACCGGCGAAGGTCACTGAAACGCTGCCGGCAGTTTGCTCAATCGGA